>NZ_JABAIW010000030.1:0-60940 GCF_014231265.1 Clostridium sp. DJ247
TTTCGCTAAGACTAATAAAAAAATATTTAAATGTGACTTCAACATTGGTAATATATCCCTACGTATAAGTTAAATTTCCGGCATGGTTATCTATATCACTTTTCCACACAAAAAATTAAAAACCCTATAGGTTAAACCTATAGGGTTATAAGTAAACAATTTACTATCTTCTGAATCCATTGTTATTTTGTTGCTTTCTTGCTCTTCTGCAATCAGCACATCTTTGAGGTTCATTATCGAATCCTTTTTCTTTGTAGAAAGCTTGCTCGTTTTCAGTGAATACGAACTCTTTTCCACAATCTTTACAAACTATAGTTTTATCTGCCATTTAAACATACCTCCTTTTTAAAGATTAAGATCTAAAACGATTCACAAATATAATCTTAAAAGAGGATATGTGTTCATCTAATCAAATCTAAGTATTAATTATTGTTTAACTCTTAATACTTGATAAGTATAACATACTAATGTTTAACTTACAACATGTTTTTATGGTTATTTTTAGTATTTATACAATAATACTTACTCAACAATTTCCCATATATCTTTAGTAGACTTAACATATCCATATTCAATAACGTCGTTATCTATTGTTTCATTTTCTCTATTATAATAAGATATTGGTATTTCCACTTCTAAGGAGCCATATTTATATAGTTTACCGCTTAAATATTCTTTTTTCATTTTATCGAAATTATTCACAAGTCTTATTCCTAAGTTAGAGCTACTGCTATAAGTAGCTTCCCAAAATTCTGTATTAGTTACATTTTCTTTTAACCTAACTTTTACTTGTTTATAAGTCATGCTTGTTCCTCCATCCTCAATTTTCCTAATAAATTGTTAACGTTAATTTAATAATGTTTCGTTACTATTATAATAATGCAACACTAAGCTGAGTGCAATATGCTTTATACAATACTTAAAAGCTAACAAAACAAAATGCGTTGGTTCAAGAATTCTATCTTCTCTACCAACGCATTAAATATTTTATCATTAAATTTTCAGAGTAACTGTTTCTGATTATTTGCAGCTTATATAATTTCATTTACTCTTTACTTATACTATTCTGCACCTATATCACCTTTTTTAGGTTTAGGTTTCTCCTGGGTTGAACCCACAAGGCTGTTAACCTGCTAGTTTTGCAAGCAATTCGTTGCTTCTGCTAATAAAACGTGACATAGCATCTGCATCAAGTTGCTTATGACTTATCATAGCAAGATCATAGATATGCTGACAAATGAAGTTAATATCTTCTTGTTTATTTTCTACCTTATCCAGCTCAATAAGTTTTTTAATAAGTATGTTATTTTTATTTATAATTAATGTTTCATCTGAAGGGAATATATTCATCATATCCATACTGCCATACATGGAGCTCATCTCAGCCATCCTTCTTGATTGCTCAGAGAGTAGTATAATAGCTGGTACATCTGCGGTTTTCAGTGCCTCTACAGAGATCTTTAATTTATCATTGTTTAATACTCTTTTAAATATATTTTCTACACTTACATTAAACTCTTTCTTTTCATTTTCACTTTCATTGCTATCAATTTCTGTGAGTTTCAATGTTTCAGAAAGATCTGAGTCTATTCTATTGAATTTAACTCCACTTTCATTCGATTCTAAAAAGCTTATAAAATGATTGTCTATTGTAGAATTCAATATAACTGCATCTAAATCATGTTCTTTAAAGATTTTAATATACTGAGCTTGTTGCTTTTCATCATTCACATAGAAAACTTTATTCTCATGCTTTTCTTTATTATTTTCAAGGTATTGCTTTAATGTTACATATTCCCCTCTAATGGTCTTAAATATAATTATATCTTTTACTTGTTCATAAAATTTCTGATCTCTTAAACATCCATACTTAATAAATATGTGTATATTACTCCAAAAATTATTATAGTTATCTTTTTCATTTTTATAAAGAGTTGTTAGCTTATCTGCTACCTTATTTACAATATGTCTAGAAATTTTCATAACATTTTTATCATTTTGTAAGAAACTTCTTGAAACATTTAATGGAAGATCAGAACAATCAATTACACCTTTTAAAAGTAACAGAAATTCTGGTATAACTTCTTTAATATTATCGGCAACAAATACTTGATTGTTATATAATTTTATCTGGCCTTCTGTTGCTTCAAATTCATGTTTTAGTTTAGGAAAATACAATATTCCTTTCAAATTAAATGGATAATCTACATTCAAATGAATCCAAAACAACGGCTCATTAAAATCAGAAAACACATTTCTGTAAAACTCTTTATATTCTTCTTCAGTACAATCCTTTGGTGCTTTTAACCATAGAGGATTTGTATCATTAAGTGGTTGTTTTTCTTTATCTTTTTCTTCATTTTTTGTATTTTCATCTTCAACATATATTTCTACAGGTAAGAATGAACAATGCTTTCTAATAATTTCCCTTAGCTTATATTCTTCTAAAAATTCCTTGCTGTCCTCACCCATAAATAGTGTAATAGTAGTTCCTCTTTCATTACGTTGAGATGAAGTTATTTCATATTCAGTACCACCTTCACAAATCCATTTCACAGGTTCTGAACCTTCTACATACGAAAGTGTATCTATTTCAACTTTATCAGCTACCATAAAAGCAGAATAGAAGCCTAAACCAAAATGACCTATAATTTGGTTTGCTTCATCCATTTTATCTTTGTATTTTGCGATGAAATCTTCTGCACCAGAAAAAGCTACCTGATTTATGTATTTATTAATTTCTTCAGCAGTCATTCCTATACCATTGTCAATAATTTTTAATGTTTTATCTTCTTTATTTACTAAAACAGTTACCTTATATTTTGTTTCTTCAGGTATATTTGCTTCACCAATTGAAGACAATCTCTTTAGTTTACTTATTGCGTCACAACCATTGCTTACAAGTTCCCTTAAAAATATGTCTTTATCAGAATATAACCACTTTTTTATAATTGGAAAAATATTTTCCGTATTAATAGAAATACTACCATTTTTCTTTATCATATAAATCCCTCCAGTCATTTTTTTCGAAACAATTTTATATCTTTTCAGAAATAATGTCAATATCTTCATATATTATATAAATTATTGAATGTTAAAATTATGTAAATTAATACGAAGATATATATATTTATAACAATATATTCTAAATAAGAATAAGCTAATATAGTACAAGTTAAAATATTAAACTATAAAAGAGAGCATTTAGAAGCTCTCTACTAAATTACTTTTCTATTATAAGCTTATCAATAATCTCACCTTTAGCGGTAATAGCCTGAAGTTTTATATTGTTAAAATCAAAATCTATTATTACAAAATGATGTACTGCCTTTGGTGGAACTACTACACCTGATTTACTTTTATAGCCATTTCTTAACTTTTCTCCACCTCCACCAGTAATTACCTGTTGTATATCATTTTTAAACTTATATTCACTTGTGTTAAATAGTCTGTTTATAACTCTCCTTGAATAGTTATGTTCATGACCTGAAAATACTATATCTACATTACTTGAATCAATAACACTCCAAAACTCATTTCTCTCTTTAGTATAAAAATCTAAACTAGTTCCTAAATGTGCTCCAGTTGGATATGCTGGGGAATGTAAAAATACTATTTTATTTTTTATAGGGTCAGCGGTTACCTTTTTAAACCATTCAAGTTGACTGCCACATATTTTGTTTATTTCTCCAAAGTGATAGGTATTTAACACTATAATTCTTGTATTAAATACATCCAAATAGTATACAGTTTTGTTATAACCATCTAAAAATTCACCTACATTAAGATTCGGGAAGTTTTCTATAAAAATCGTTTCTTTACTATAATCTTCAGGCTCATTGTTAACTTCATGATTACCTATAACCGGTATAATTTCATCAAAAAAATTATAATCCTTTATTAAATCTGAAAATGTATCTAATTGTGTCTTCATAATTTCGATGTTACTATGACCTGCTATACTATCTCCTAAAACCACCATATATTGTGGTTTAGGATTTAACTTTTTTACTCTTTTCATTATTTTATGAAGAACCTTCTTATTTACTCCCTTATCTTTTCCTTTAGAGTCCCCAAAAACTATTATTCTGAATTCCTTATTTTGATTTTCATCTTCAAAGTTTACATGCAAATCTTTATTTTTAGAATCCTCTAAATGTTTCATAAAGGTACTGCAATCCTTTCTATAATTGATGAAAACATAGGGTTAGAATTCCTCCATTTATTATTTTAATTTAATGTTATTCAAATTTATCATGATTTATTACATAATTAAATAAAAATCAGAAGTAAAACCACTTCTGATTTTTATATTTCAATATTCTTAAACAATCCTACTCCTTTACTCATAACAACCTTGTATAGCAAATAATCTATAATTGTAAGAATTATAAAAGCTAACATACTTACTAAAATAGCTTTGCTGCTAACAGTTATAATGAAGAATCCTAATATAGCAGCTATAATAATTCCTATAAATAAAGCTATAACACCATTAAGGTTTTGTTTTACAGCCTTGACTTCGTTATCCCAATTTAGTTTTGGAAAATTTAAATCAATGAAAATTCCAACAAAGGAAGAAAAAAATGTTCCTGGTAAAGCAGCAATAAATACTGTTAAAATCAAATAAGTTGGAGGTTTTATTAGTATTATAGATATTACTATAATCATTACTATAGAAACCAATCCAAATAACACTCCAGTAAGAACTTTTGCCATAATTTGAGTACCAAAGCTAACGGGTATGAATTTGCTAACAAAAATATTTTGACCCTCTCTAGATATAGCAGTAGCAGCTATAAGATTACTTGAACTTAAAAATATACTGGCAGCTATGGATGCTCCTGCTACTATGCCTGTAAGTTTAGGATCTCTAACTATTGCTGAGACCTGTATTACACTTTTTAAAAGCTCTGGTTGAGTAACTAAAGGTATGATTAAGAATATAGGCCATAAAAAATTCATCATTATACAATTCATAAAAAATATAGGGGTCCTTACTAATATTCTAGTTTCCCTAATTATTAGTGACTTTAGAGGCGAGTTAGAAACCATAGACTTATTTAGCTGCAGTTCACTTAATTCTTTCCTTTTTGATGAAGACTCTGAAATTCCTATGACTCCTCTAAAATACAATTTTTGTCCTAGTGCAAGGAATACAAAGGTTACACTTACAGTTATTATTAAAAACAAAAGTAAACTTATTATCCCTTCATAGCTATCACTTAAAATTATAGCTCTCGCAGCTATAATTGATCCTGGAAACACTTTATTAGACATAATCACTAAAGAATTATTCCCCTCTGTTAACATTTTAAGAAGCTGTTCTGGATGATTTCCTGAAATAGCCGCTTTTTGCATGAATATATTAAAACCTACAGCTAAAAACATAGCTAAAATTCCACCAGCAATTTTAAATATATCCTTGTGTTTGCCTACATTAGTAAAACTCATAATTATCATATTAATTATTGATGCTATACCTAGAGGTATAATTGGTATAGTTAAAAATAATATTATACAGTATATATAGAATAGTATTCCAGCGTTACTCTTAATACCGTATACACCAATCAATGGCAATAACACAACTAGTTCTGTAATATACTCATAAAATAATGCCACTGTAAACTTTGCCCCTAAAATCTGCCAGGGTTTTAGGGGTAATGGCAATAAATTATCTATATCTTTAGTAAAATATAATACATTATTAGAGTAAAAGATACCAAAAAAGAATATGATTATGTTAACAAAAGATATACCCATAGCAATAATGATGCCTTGTTGATTAATACCTTGTAATACATCATAGGCATTTTTTACAAAAGTAATAAGCAACATGATACTTGGAATAAAAGCCATGACTAAAATAAAAAATAGTGCTGCTGTTTTAATTCTTTTCCTTATATCTCCCACAAAAGATTTATTCCCATTTTTTAACAATATATTTGTCAGTATCATATACTTATTCATTTTCAGTCATCTCCAAGAATATTTTTTCTAGTGATTGGTCTTCTCTAAACTGTTCTTTTAATTCTTCAAAAGTTCCATGAAACAGAATTTTACCTTTATTGATAATTGCAATTTTATCACAAATTTTCTCAGCCACTTCCAAAACATGAGTTGAAAAAAATACAATGTTCCCTCTACTAGAATGTTCTCTCATCATTTCCTTTAGTATAAAAGATGATTTTGGATCCAGTCCCGTTAAAGGCTCATCTAATATCCATATAGGTGGATTGTGAATTAAGGCTCCCATTATAACTATTTTTTGTCTCATACCATGAGAATAACTTTGTATTTGATCACCTAATGCCTTTGTCATCTCAAATCTTTCACCAAGATTTTTTATTGTTTTTGTTCTCTTCTCACTTTCCACATCATAAATATCAGCCATAAAATTCAAATATTCTATTCCCTTAAGTCTTAAAAACATATCTGGACTATCTGGCACAAATCCAAATTGTTTTTTAGCTTTTATAGGCTGTTCCTTTATATCTGCTCCATTTATACTAATATTTCCGCTGTCTGGATTTATAATACCAGTGATCATTTTAATAGTAGTAGTTTTTCCTGCTCCATTTGGCCCTAAAAATCCAAATATCTCTCCATTAGGTATATTTAAGTTTAGGTTATCTACCGCTTTTATACTACCATTATAACTTTTATTTACATTGGTTAGTTTTAACATTACTTACCTCCAAATCTTTATTATTACTATTCTTATAATTTACTTTATTGGTTTATTAATATCTCTATATAATAAATATAACACAATTTAATAGGTGAACCAATCCAGTGCCCATTAATCCTTTTACACAGCATAATAGGATTAAGTAATTCATTTTCTGTAGGTAGAGATGTGGTAATTTTATAGCTGCTAAAAAAATAAATAAATTTAAGAAAAGGGGTCATTTCAAAATAATTTTTCATAAAATATTTTTTATGCCACTTGAAAAATAAAGGATTTAGTACTGAAAGTAAATTTATTTTCGGTACTAAATCCTATTTTTATGTAAATTATTACAAGTTTTTAGGCAAATCTTTCATCAATTTTGACTTTTGAGACAACCCCTAATTTATATTAAAAATTATGATTTTTTAAAGCTTTTAATATAGAAAGCTTTGATAAACTAAATATAGAATTATTTTCATTTCTTATAGTTATTTTTTCGCTTATTGCATTACCATCCTCGTTAATATTAAAAAGTGAAATAACATTATTTGTAAATGACTTTTCATTCAAATCATTTATAATATTTTCATTATTTCTTTTTTCTTTTAACAACTTATATAAATAATCTACTGCAGACTGTGCTCTCTCTATAGTCTTTTCCTTAGCCACTTGTTTTTCTATAGATTTATTTAATGCAAGAATAATCATTTTTATTACTTTATCTTCAAACTTTAGGTCTGTAGACATAGAATTATTACAAATATACCTAATAGCTTTATCTAGTTGATTAAAATAAATATCGATGTCTTCTTCTCCTATAGTAAAAGCTATTAAAGCCATAGCAGTAGTTTCTATTTTATCTTCTGTGCTGCTATCCTCATAATCAACAAAGGCACCATCAGCAAACTGATTTTTTGCAATAATTCTCAAGTTCTTTTCTCTTGGATACATTCTATCTAAATATTCATTATGATTTATTGTTTCTATAAATCCTTTATGCGTATCTTCTTCATGAGATTTATACACAAAACCTGTCTTTTCATTGTTTGTAAACTCTTCCATGCTAATCTTATCAGCTAAGGTATTCTCTTTTACCATCATTGGAATTATATTTTTAAGTTCAATACCCAAAACAGGTTCTTCTCTTAACTCCATAAATATAAATGTAGTTTCAGGACTTATAAGTCCATGATTTTTAGATAACTTAATTACTTTTTTTCTCATGGCTTCTCTTTTTTCTCCTCTTTCAGCCATCATGCTAAGCTCAATAGACTTAATTCTTTTTCGTGCCCATACTTTCTTTAGTAAACTTGCATTTTCTTCTGTATTAAAGTTATCTAAATTTACTGTTTTTGTATAATCCATATTGCCAACTTTTCCTCTTATGACAATTTCACCACTTACTTCTCCTAGAACACTTGCAAATATTGAAAATGGCTCTCTATTATACATATAACTTATTGTTCTAGGATATGTACCTTCAACTTTGAGATTACCCCAATCTATTTGAATATTTTCTACTTGTGGATTTTGTATTCTTTTAAATTGTTTTAACACTACATCTTCAATTCTTTGTCCTTTATTAATAAATTCTGCTTTACCGGAGCTTGCATGAGCAAGTTTATTTAAAAAATAATTATTAGTTGCTGAATCTATACCAAAAGCAAATATTCTGTTAGTTTTTATATTATCTTTTACATAAGATAATATTTCTTCTTCTTCCTCTACTTGATCATCAGTAAATATAAGTATTGTATTATTTTCGAATTCATTTTCTAAACTACGTTTTATAGCTTCAAATATATCAGCATCATTTTCTACCGTTAAACTATTTATCCA
Source organism: Clostridium sp. DJ247 (assembly GCF_014231265.1). Classification (NCBI taxonomy): domain Bacteria; kingdom Bacillati; phylum Bacillota; class Clostridia; order Eubacteriales; family Clostridiaceae; genus Clostridium; species Clostridium sp. DJ247. The sequence continues at coordinate 8,516 of NZ_JABAIW010000030.1, forward strand.
TATGGAAGCTTTTTTCAAATTCTCAGCGCTATATTCTGCCATATCCTCAATATAAAAATATTTTAAACTTTCACCCATTGCTATAATATTAAATCTATCACCCTCTGATAGATTTCTTATACAAAGCTGTAGTGCATTCTTAGCCTGCTCTATTTTATCACCTGCCATAGTATCTGATATATCTATTAAAAATATAAACCCTTCATCTTTCTCTTCTTCATAGCAATCAAGCTTTGGAATCATCCTTAAAAAGACTATTCCTTTTTCTACCTCGCCCTCTTTATACTCATAAATTAAACCATCTGCCTCTAATTGCTCTTCCTCTTTCATTAAAAGTATAAAATCTTTATCCATGTAATTACTTTCGCTATCAAGTGTAATCTTAGAGATAGTATCTCCTTGCCTTTCTACATTCAAGCCATGGCTAGGCGAAGAAAATTCTAGTCTGCATAAAGATTCTACTAAAATGTTAGTTTTAAATTCAAACTCAATGTTATCTTCTACTTTTTTCCCTAAAACTTTATTAATTACATTATTTTTCAACTTAGTAATATTCAAACTACCATTAATTCTTCTTGGCTCAAAAACAGCAGGAATTGAAAGCTTTAATGTGTTATCCTTGTATTCTAATTCATCTATATATGATAACCTTATTTTTACTGTTTCTCCTGTGATAATTTTCCCGATACTTATTTTAAAAATATGTGGTTTAAATTCTTCTAATAGAAATGTATTTTCCCCTCTAATTTTCGCATTTTCATATATTTGTGATACTTTCTCTTTCTCTTCAACGATAGTTCTTAAGGTTCTTCCCCCTATTTCTGCTTCAAAACCTGAAATTATTGCTGTCTTTGGTATAGGAAAAACATAAAATCCTTCTATATCATCATTACCATTATTTAAATAAACTTGATTTATGGTAATTTCTGCATAACTACCACAAATGTTCCCACTTATACTTACTTTTTTTAGCGTGATACCTTCATCATTATTTCCTACAGTTTTCTTAATTCCATATGCCATTTTAAAACCACCTTTTGAAACTTTTGTTTTAATTAATCTATATATAAATTATTCCATAAAGTAGAATAAAATCCTCTAAAAATTCTTAATTTTTAACTAAACTCTTGTGTTAACTCATATTATTAACACTTATACATGTTATTTGTTTCCCCAATATCATATTTATTTATTCATAAATTTCCATGTTTATAAAATTATTTACCAAAACTTTACTGAAAATATTATTTTAATAATATTAAGCATAGGTACTTTTTATAGCTATGGAACTTTTAAATTTAATTTATATAGCATAGCATATTACTAGATTGTACCACATTCAAATAGTTTATTAGCAAGTCTTGACCTCAAATTAGTAGAAAAGCTTAGTACTTTGATACTGTTTGAGAGTAAGCGATTCGCACAAAATCACAGATTTTGGCTCTCTGCTTAATTTGAGGCTTAGACTTGCTTAAACTATTTATCAGTGGCATAATCTAGTAATATGCTATGTGGAATAAATTAAATTTATGGAATAAATTAAATTTAAAAGTTCAAGCTCTATAACTGTCCTCTGCTTAATATTAAGTTATCCTTATTTTGAATATTTATTAGCAATACTAGATGCTGCGTAGGAATAAGGTTTTATATTACAGTTAAAACCACAGCTGTTTACCCACCCTATTATCTCGGGTATCATCTGTGATGTTGCTCCATTATTTCCAATATCCACATGAATACTCATATCACATGGAAAATTTTCTTCATTGAATTTGTTTAAAAGTTTTTCTGCTAACTCAATACTTAGGCTGGTTTCATAAAATATTTTTTGTCTTAAATTTGATATTTTGTTGACTCGTTTTGTATCGTAAAAAAATATTCCTCCACCACCTACCCTCCATACTGCTACTACTACAACTATTTTAGTAACGTCATAATTTTGGGAGTCAGTGCCTACAGTAATCTTATATTCACGTTCTTTATCTTTTAACATGTAGTTCTTAATTATCTTGTACATACCAATAAAGGATACTTCTCCATAGGTTATACTATGCATAATATTACTCTCCCTCTATAATCTTTAAATTTCTTTAATATAGATTGCAGCGTTAAAATTTTTTCATTCTATAGCGTATTCCTCGTTAAGTTTTTATGTAAACTCAATAAATAATATGCACCTTATTATTATTTTTTCAAAAACTTATAAATATTATATATATTATTTATTTTATGTTTATTCTGTACTTATTACCAATAGAATTATAATAAATGCATTTTTTATTGTACTTAGTTTCATCATTTTAAACATCATAATTTAATTTTATTTCTTCTAATGTATAGGATAACAACTAGTATTCTTAGAGATTTATTCTATATATTTAAAATAAGGTAAATTGTCTTGAAAATTTACTGGATGCATAATATAATTTAATGAATGTATTAAGATATAGGAGGGACTTTTAATGGAACAAATACAAAATAAAAACTCAATGAATATCCCTGCCATTTCATTCGTATTTTTAATAATGATTTTAATGGCAGTAACTGACAATATGAAAGGAGCCTTTGTACCTACATACAAAAAAATATTTTCTGTGGATGATGTAACAATAGGTTTTATGATTACCTTGGCATCTATAGGTTATATAACATTTACTTATATAGGCGGTTTTTTATGTGAAAAAATCGGACAGAAAAAAGTAATGATACTGGGAATTATATTTATAATAGTAGGACTTATAGTTTTATCTAAAGCTTCTACATTTACTATAATTATTATCGGTACTATTTTTAATTCAAGTGGTGTTTCACTTATAGGTATAGGTGCTAACACTATTGCTCCAGTTCTATTCATAAGCTATCAAGCTGTACTAATGAACTTAACACATTTTTGTTATGGTTTAGGCTCTGCAGCAGGACAAAGGTTCGTTGGGTTAATGATAGGTAACGGAATGGATTGGCAAAACATATTCTTAATCGTTGCTGTTGCTACAGCAGTAGTACTCATTTTGTTCTTATTTATTAAAGTGCCAAGTGTACATGAAGAAACTAAGAATAAAAAAATTAATACAAAAGAAATTTTCAGCAATAAATTAATATACTTCTACATAATTGCTTTAGGTTTTTATATAGGAGCAGAATGGTCTACTGGAAACTGGTTTATAAATTATACTTCTAAAGTATTTAATTTTCAAGAGAATATGAGTTCTTACTATGCAGCATTTTTCTTTACTACATTTGCTATAGGAAGATTTGTTGGAGGATTTATAGTTGAAAAGCTAGGATATCTAAATTCAGTTAAAGTATCACTTTTAGTTGCAGTGGTTATATATATCTTTGGTATCATATTAGGAATAGGTGGAGTAATGTTAATATCACTTTCAGGCTTATTTTTTGCAATAACATTTCCAACAATTATTCTTACTATAAATAAGGTATTTAAAGAAAATACTTCTTATATAACAGGAACTATAATAACTTTTGCATCAGTATTAAGTACGCTAATAAATTTATTTATAGGTTACTTGAATAACTATATAGGTATTAAAAATGCTTTTTATACAGTACCGGTATGTTTACTTGTTTCATTAATATTTGTAACAATAATACATAAGAATATTAATGATAAATGTTCAAGCAATATCACTGTTGAAGATGCCCAATCAGCTTAATATAGTTCTATAAAATAGAATATTATACCTATGATCTATCAAAAAGGGGCCTTCAGAATAGTTTTTTATGAAATATTTTTTAGGCCACTTGAAAAATATAGGATTTAGTACTGAAAATAAAATTATTTTCAGTACTAAATTCAATTTTGACTTTTCAGGACAGCCCCATCAAAATTCATATTCAAGTTATTTAGATATTTTTGCAAATCTGTTATCTGCTTCTTTCCAGTTTACTATGTTCCACCAAGCATCTACAAAGGCAGCCCTCTTATTTTGATATTTTAGATAATAAGCATGCTCCCAAACATCTAATATTAGTAGAGGTACTACTCCCCATTGTGTTAAGTTTTGATGTTTTTCTACTTGTAAAATAACTAATTTATTGAACAATGGATTCCAGGCTAATACTGCCCAACCTGAGCCTTCTACTGCTACAGCAGCTGCACTAAACTGCTTCTTAAAAGTTTCATAGTCTCCAAACTCTTTACTGATTTCATCAGCTATACCACCTGAAGGCGTTCCTCCTCCATTTGGGCTCAGGTTTTCCCAAAATAGAGTATGTAGAATATGTCCTGAACCATGGAAAGCTAATTCTCTTTCCCAATGCTTTATTAAAGCATAATCATTATTTTTTCTAGCTTCTTCTAATTTAGCTTCTGCATTGTTTAATCCATCTACGTAAGATTTATGATGAGCATCATGATGCAACCTTACAGTCTGTTCATCATAATGTGGTTCTAATGCATTATAATCATAAGGAAGCTGTGGTAAAGTATGCGGCATGTTATCACCTCTGATAAATTTATTTTAGTAATGTTTTACCCTTTATATTATTAATACATTTACAATATTTTATACTTAACTTTGACCTTATTTCAAAGATTTTCCTAAGAAAAGAATTGATTAATAATAATGACTATTATATAACAAATTAAATCTTGTAGTACTACCTTCTGCACTAGGAATTATTTCTAATCTAGCATCTATTCTTTCTTTAAGTTCGGGAACATGGGATATTATTCCTACAAGTCTTCCGTTATTTTGTAATTCTATTAGGCACTGTACAGCATTGTCTAAGGACTCTGGATCTAGTGTACCAAAGCCTTCATCAATAAACATGGTATCGATACTTATTCCTCCTGCAAAGCATTGAACTACATCTGCCATACCAAGAGCTAATGCAAGAGAGGCTTTAAAACCTTCACCACCAGACAGCGTTTTAACGTGCCTGCATTTACCCGTATAGTTATCATACACTTGGAGTTCTAGACCACTTTGAGTAAGTCCTTTACCTTTTTCTTTAATTCTCTCTAGTTCATATCTATTTTCACTCATTTTTGCCAGCCTAATATTTGCTGCTTGTATAATATTATCAAAAAAAGCAGCTAGAACATATCTCTCAAAGGTCATTCTCTCAATATTATTACCTTTTGCTACCTCCGCCAGATCTCCTACTATACCATACTCTCTTTCTTTATTTTTAATTTGTTCATATAGTTCTTCTATTCTTAGTAAAGCATTTTTATTTATTTCAATTTTTGTGTGAATATCTATATTTTCTTTTTCTAATAATTCTTTTTCACTTTTAATACTTTCACACTTTTCTACAAGTTCATTAATATTTACTATATTTAAATCTTTTATATTCTCTAATATTTTTTCATATCTGTCATTTGTTAACCTTAATTGTTCATTAAAATTATTTATAGATTTTTCTAACCTTTCCTCTTCTTCCTGAGTAAGTTTAGCACTTTTATAATCTTCTACATCTATAAATCCAGCCTTGAATATTTCTTTTTTTAATCTATCTTCAGAAATTTCCAGTGATTGTTCAGCTTCTCTTAGTGTTTTTTCTATAGTTTCTTTTTCAGTGATATATCTTTCATATTTCAGTTTTAAATCATTATATAAGTCATGAGCTTCTTTTACAGCCTTTTCTAAGGATTGTAATTCATCTTCATGTATCTTTATAGCTTCTATTAATTTTATATGTGAACGATATTCCTCCGGTATTTCAGTAATTAATTGGTTAATAATTGCTTTTTCACTCTCTAATTCTGTAAGCTTTGCATTATACTCTTCATTCAGCTTTTCATATAACTTTTCTTCTTCTTCAAGTAAATTTTTATTTAGCTCCAATTTTTTTTCTATGTTTTCTTCTTCATTTTTTTCTTTTTCTAACGCCTTTAATGTAGAAGCAGCATTTTGTATATGTTTTTCAAGTTCACCAAGCTTTATTTCTATAAATTCAGTTAAGGCGTCTTTAAAAAGTATCAATATATCCTCATCCAATAATTCATTTAATTCAACCATTATGCGGTTAACAGTGTCTCCTTGAGATCTGCCACACACATCAGCTTCTCTATATTTTTCATTGCTGTCTTCAAATTTCTTTTTTGCTTCTTCTAGTAATATTTTTTTATTTTTTAATTCTTCTTCAGTAGGAACACCCTGTTCAAGAGATGCTAGTTTAGGATGGTGTATAGCTCCACATACTGGGCACTCCATTCCTTCCTCTAAATTCTTTGCTAAAATCCCCGCTTGACCCTCTCTAAACAATTGTTCCATATTTCTAAATTCATTATCTAATTTTTCAAATGCCTTCTTATATTCATTGCTTTCATGTCTATACTTCAAATATTCCGCTCTTATCTTTATTAATTTTTTATTTTCTAAGTCTAATTTATGTACTTTATTATATATATTAGTAGCTCTTTCAATTTCAGCATTTACTTTTATAAAATTTATTGCTGACTTCCTGGACTTTTCTAACATATGAGACAGATTATTTAGCTCTATTTTTAACTTATCTATATTTTGTTTTTTTATATTTTTACTTTTTTCAGCATTTTTTAATTCACTGTATATGTTCTTACTTTTAATATTCTTCTCTTCAAAGATCTTTACTTTTTCTATGTATCCTTTTAAAACTGTTATGTGTTCTATAATTTTTTTTCTCTGTTCTTCTCTTGAATCTTCAAAACTTAAAGCTTGTTCAGCTTTTTTTAAATTTTCTGCAGCTGTATTTATAGATTTTTCTACATTATTTAACTGTTCTTCTTTAGTTTTTATTGATGAGCATCTCTCTATATAGTTATCCTCTACTGCTAATATTTTTACAGCTTTTTTACCTTTTGAAAGCCTATCTGCTTCTTTTTCAATATATTCTTTTTGGCTTTCTAAATGAATTTTGTACCTCTCAATTTCTTGCTTCTCTTGAAATTTTTTATTATTTTCTTGTGCTTCAAATATATATTTTTGATTTTCCTCTAACTTTTTACTTTTATTTTCAATTGCTTCTTCTATGGATTTTCTTTTATTGTTATCAGTATTTATATATTCCTTTAAAATATTTACTATTTCATCTATATTTTTATTCTCAGTATTAATTAATTGTTGAAGTATGATATTATCATTACAATCAATAGTATTTAAAACTTCACCTTGTTTATTATTTAACTCATTTATTACTTTTCTAATATCCTTAGCTCTATCATTAAGCTTTATTTCTAGAAACTTATAAGCTTGTGTACCAAAAATCTTTTGGAGAATCTTTTCTCTATCTTTACTTTCTGATACTAGAAGTCTCCTAAATTCTCCTTGAGGTATCATCATTATTTGTTTAAATTGATCATAATTAATACCCATAATTTCATTTATTTTTTCATTTACGTTACTTACTCCAGAAATAATCCTAGCTTCACCAGCTTCATCAAAAACTTTCATTTCCGCATCAGTTTTTTGCTCTACTAAGCCTTCTCCTCGTACCTTTTTCTTAAATTGCTTAGGTATTCTTTTTATATAATATCTTTTTCCTTTCAGTTCAAACTCTAGCTCTACATATGTCAGCGTATCAGCATTTGCAAATTGGCTTCTAAGACTTTCTCCATCCCTATCCTGTCCGCTGGCTTCACCATATATTGCGTAACATATTCCATCAAAAATTGTTGTTTTGCCTGCACCTGTGGGACCAGTAATCAGGAAAATGTTTCTTTCACCTAGAATTGTGAAATCTATTTTTTCATTGCTGGCGTAAGGACCAAAGGCATTCATGCTTAGTACTAAAGGTCTCATTCTATTCTCCTCTCTCTTGTTTATCCACTTCTTTTAGTATGTTAACTAGCACTTCTTTTTTCTCATGAGAAAAATCCCTTCCTGTAATACCTGTATAAAACTCTTCAAACAGCTCCAACATAGATTTTTTATTAAAGTCATCCCCAGCGGAATTATTTCCTTCAATATTTCTATTAAAGGAACTTCTTGTGAGCTTCAATACATTTGGATATACAGCTCTCAATTTGCTCATTGGTTCTATAAGTTCACCTTCATCTTCAAGTTCAACATATAAATAATCTTCAAAGTTAGTATCTTTATATATATCTGGATTTAATAAATCCTCAAGTTTTCCTCTAATTGCTCTCATATCTCTAGCTGGGGATAACTGTTTTAATTCAATATCTAAATTACCTGACTCATCTATATTTACTATAGTTACAGACTTATTTTGACGAGCTTCTGAAAATGAATATTTTAAAAGAGATCCCGAGTACCTCACTTTGTTACTGCCTATCTTTTGTGGACCATGCAAATGACCTAGTGCAGTATAATTAAAGTCATCAAAATAACTTACATCAATAAACTCTGTACCTCCAATGGATAAAGGTCTTTCCGATTCACTGGATACTCCCCCAATTACAAAACCATGTGCTACTATTACATTTCTTTCACTTTTATTAAGACTACTTTTGATGTATTGTATTATAGCTTTCATTGCATCATCATGACTATGAATACTATCATCTTGAAACAGACCTCTTACTAAGGCTGGATCCGCATAAGGGACTAAATAAAAATTTACAGCACCGAATTCATCTTTAATGGTAACTTTCTGTATATCCTTTCTAAGCTTTCCCTCTATGAAAAATCCTTTATCCCTTAGAATTTTACTTGCAAATCCTACTCTATCTGGACTATCATGGTTTCCTGCTATGGCTATAATTGGAGTATTTAATTCTATTAAAATTTCCGAAAACACGTTATCTAACAGTTCTACAGCTTCTACTGGTGGAACAGACCTGTCGTATAAATCTCCTGCTATTACAATAACATCAGGACTTTCTTCTTTTATGAGGCTTACAAAGTTCTCCAAAACATACTTTTGATCTTCTGTCATATGAATTTGATGAACTATTTTACCTATATGCCAATCACCTGTGTGTATTATCTTCATTAGTACCACTCCCAAAGCTATTCTAAATATACTTTTTTATATATTATACCTTTTTAAAATTCTTTCATCTATAGGTTTATCGTTTAATAAGCTTTTTTCAATACACTGTATAGTAATTTTTCATACATTTTAATGCAAAAATAAAATATAGTTGTACTATTGAAAGTGTTGTATAATTATAAAGTAAAACTTACATCAGATGTGGGTTTGTCTAGTTGACAGGCTTATGGCCAGTAGTCCAATGGATAAATTAGTATAATTTATATAAGAGGTGTTGTAATGAAAAAATATCTTTTCATCGGTGCAGGTGGTTTTTTCGGAGCTATATTAAGATTATGGATTAAAACCATGCCCATTCAAAACTATACTGGAATTATACCTATTAATACTTTATTTATTAATATAACAGGAAGTTTTATTCTTGCATTAATTAGTACTATGGCTATTGAAATAGTTCATATGGATAATGATTTACGCTTAGGTATTTGTACAGGCTTTTTAGGTGCATATACTACCTTTTCTACCATGTGTAAGGAAGGTATGGTGTTATTAGATAATGGTAGTTATGTTTCTTTTATTTATTACATAACCACTTCAGTATTCTTAGGATTAGGAGCAGCTTACCTAGGTGCAGTTTTGGCTAGAAAAATTGTACCAAAACGTATAAGAAAGAATAAATATAATTAATAGAATTATAGAATAATCACGTTAAGAGGTGTAAATTATGAATTTTTTAATAGTAGGTATTGGGGGAATACTCGGCAGTATAACCCGTTTTTCCCTTGGTAAACTTATTTCTCAACATTCCAAGTGCTCTTTCCCTATAGGAACTGCAACTATAAACATCACAGGAGCCATTCTATTAGGCATAGTAAGTTCTATATCTATTAGCAAAAATACATATCTGTTTTTTGGAGATGGATTCCTAGGTGCTTATACAACTTTTTCAACTTTTATGTATGAAGGTTTTAATCTTTTTAAGGAAAATAAGAAACTAAATGCATTTACATATATAACTATGTCCATACTATTAGGTCTAATTGGCTATAAAATTGGCACTAAAATTGGTATATAGATACCCATGTGAGTAATTTTATAAATGCAAGAGTATCTACATTTATATATTTGCTTATCATTATCAATTGATAATGATAAGCTTCATTTAGCTATTGAAACAAATATCACAATTTTTATCAATTGAACATAGACTATTTATTGAAGCGATTATCATACAAAGTTATGTGAAATAATTATTTGTTTATATAGCTAGGAGGCCGCAAAATGAATAAGAATAATGCTGCATTACTTTCTATAGTATCTAATTCATTACTCATAATATTTAAACTTATATCAGGATTGTCTATGGGTTCTATAAGTGTCATTTCAGAAGCAATTCACTCCTCTGTAGATCTATTGGCCAGTTTTATAGCTTATTTTTCTATAAAGAAAGCTTCCAAAGCACCAGACTATAATCACCCCTTTGGCCATGGTAAATATGAAAATGTATCTGGTTTTGCTGAAGCTATCCTAATTCTTTTTGCTTCAGTACTAATTATGTTTGAAGCTATAAAAAAAATATTTTCTAATTCTAGCATAGATAATATAAATATGGGTCTACTGGTGATGTTTATATCAGCTGCAGTTAACCTGATTATATCATTTATACTAATGAAAGTAGCAAAAAATTCAGGTTCTATAGCTCTAGAGGCAGATGCTATGCACCTACTAACAGATGTGCTTACAGCCACAGGTGTACTTACTGGATTATTATTAGTAAAAATCACTGGTCTACGAATTATAGATCCTATAGCAGCAATACTAGTTTCTATACTAATATTTAAAACTTCTATAAACTTAACAAAAAAATCCATAAAGGACTTAGTAGATAGTAAGTTATCTGACGAGGACATTAATAAAATCGTAACTATAATTAGCTCTCATACTGATATAAAGGGATTTCACAAATTGCGTACTAGAAGAAATGGTACTAACAGAGAAATAGATATTCATCTAGAGATTAGCAGCAATTTTTCACTAATTCAAGCTCATAATTTATGTATCCATATTGAGAAGGATATAAAACAGGTTTTTCCTGATTCTAACATCTTAATACATCCTGAACCCTCCAAGAATATAAAGGAAACTTACATCAGATAGTTGCTCTACCACAGCGAACTCTTGCCTAGCATAACTTAACTTTATGTTCTAAAATCCTACAACAAGTTTCCACTCAAGAACTCTATGAATACCCACAACTTAAATTTAACCTATACGTAGAAATATGCTGCCAAAACTGATGGCACTTTTAAAAACTTTTTTATCAGTCTTAGCGAAGTGTTTTTGAAAATCTTAGGAGCTTTGATATGGTTGAAAGCCTGAATGGCTTTCAACCAGCGACTTATCAATGGTAATTGATAAGTTGGTCCGGACTGAGGTACGAGTTTATCAAAGATTCTTAGATTTTATATGAAACTCCTCTTCCTTACGTCAGAGGAGTACTCACAGAGTAAGCGACCATATGAAAATCACAGATTTTGTATGTCTGCTTAACCGATTCCCACAAAATCACAGATTTTGGCTATCTGCTTAAAACACAAGCTTTAGACTGATTAAAAGTTTTTAATGTGCCGAAGTTTGGCAGCATATTCGGTCGTGTAAGTTAAATTTCGGGCGTGGTTATCTATACATTTATGCTTACTTTAAAAGTTCAGTGATTTAATTAAGTTTTCTTGATAGTCTTCTCTCATTGAAAGCTCTAATATTTTTATATGCTTTTTAATATCACTCATAAGCTTTAGCTTTTTATCATTTATCAGTGCTATTCTAGCTCCTTCTACAGAGGAGTTTCCTACAAAACTTATTTTCCCTGAAAATTCTTTAGGTATTAATCCTATAATCTTTATACTTTCAGGATTTATATGATATCCAAAAACTCCTGAAATAATTACTTCCTGAACTTTATCAATGCTGCAACTAATTTCTTTTAATAACATATTTATTCCCGTAGCTACAGCTCCCTTAGCTAGTTGTATTTCTCTTATATCCTTCTGTGAAATATAAATTTCTTCAGATACATAAAACTTTTTATCTTTAATTTTTTCTTCTAATTTTTGTGGTAACTGATTATTAAATTTACCATCTGTAAGAATTACATTGTGTTTTAACAAATTCGTAACAATATCTATAATTCCACTTCCACATATTCCCTTAGCTGTTTCATTTCCTATGGTTGAATATTTTACATTATAATCATCATCTATACCAAAAGTATCAATAGCTCCCTCTTCTGCTCTCATACCGCACTCAATATTCACACCCTCTAGTGCTGGACCTGAAGCGGTTGATGATGCAACGATTCTACCATTATACAAAGCTACTATTTCACCATTAGTACCAATATCAATAAAAATGGAAGGATATTGTTTTTTATGAAAATCTACAGCCATAATGCCTGCAATAACATCAGCTCCTATGTATGCAGAGGCTGAAGGTAATATTGTTACTATACCTTCAGTATTAATATGTATACCTAATTCACTGGCTTTAACATTAAGTTTATCTAAAAATACTGGTCTATAGGGTGCATTAGCAATTGTATCTGCAGGAGTGCCTAGCAATAAATGAAGCATAGTAGTATTAGCAGCAATAGCTACTCTGTAGACATCCTTAATATGAAATTTTTCTTCAATTAATTCTTTTATCATTAAATCTATTTTTTCTCTTATGCACTTACTTAAAATATCTATTCCATCCTTTTGTTCCATGGAAAAAGTTATTCTAGATAGTATATCTGCACCAAATTCCGTCTGTGGGTTTAAACCAGATATCTTATTTACTACTTCCCCACTCTCTAAATCTATAAGGTGTGCAGAAACACCTGTAGTTCCTATATCCACGGCTACTCCGAGAATCCCATTTAATTTTTCTCTAATATCCAACAACTTATCTTTATATAGCACACCATAAATTTCCTTAGCTTCTTTTCTCTCTAATATACCTATAGTTCTAAGTAAATTAATATTGTTAACCTTATATACCAAGCTATCTTTATATGGAAAATTACTTTTTTCATTAATTTCAAGAAGCTTTATTCTCTTTATACTGCTATCTACTTGAATATCTACGGATTTTTCATTGTTTATAGTTTTCAACTTTTTACTCTTCCCTAGCAATTTCACCTGTATATGGCCTTTTACTTTAGCCATACAAGCAATTCTTATATTATCTTTCTTTGCATGTTCTGCTTCCTTATTGCTTTTTGGATATAAATCTCCAAAGACTTCAACTTTACATTTGCCACATTTTCCTCTTCCACTACAGGGCATTTCAATTTTTAGTCCTGCTTTTCTAATACAGTCACTGAGCTTTATACCTTCTTTAACCTCTATTTCTATACCTTCATCTATAAAGGTAACTAATGGCATTAACAACACTCCCTTTTTATAAAAATTATTTTTATATTATATTTAATTATATATCATATAATCAAGTAAGTGTTTTATAAAAATTTAATTTTCCACTGTAAATCCCTGTATAGATACCCGCAGCTTAAATTTAACTTATACTTAAGTATATATTACCAATTAAACTGCTGTTTTTTTAACAACTTTGTCTGATCTTTGTTTCCTATTATACAATCTAAATGCCGTGAAAACAGCTCCCATTCCGCATATAAATGCTGCTACAATATATACATATCTCATTCCATAAATAAATGCATCATCTCTTCCAACCACGTAATCTACTACACGGTATCCCATTTTATAACTCATTCTATTATATAAAAGTGTTGTAGCTAAAGAAACTCCAAATACTAATCCTATGTTTCTAACTAAAGCATTTATACTTCCTGCAATACCTAGCTTATTTTTAGGTACCATTGACATTACTAAAGAGTTATTAGGTGATTGGAATAATCCATTTCCTATAGATAATATAGCTACAAAAAATGTTATCGTCCATAAAGTAGAATGTTCGTTATGCTCTTCCTCTTTCATTTCTATTTAACTCCTTACTTATAAAATTTTGACTAATACCTTCATTACGATTTAAAACTAAAAGAAAAGGATATGTACCACTACTTAAATTGAATTTTGTTAACGCTTCATCAATATGAGATTGTGTACATCTATATAATTGATTAACCAGTTTAATCAGTTGTGTTTTATCGTGCTTCATCCTTTACGCTTCCTTTCAATACCAATATTAAAATATCATAACTAAGTTGACTAATCAACTATGATGAAAAGCAATAATATTCTACAAAAATATTTAATTGGTTATATTTTTGAATCTTTTAGTATTGATCTTATAATAAAAAACCTATAAGGACCTCCTTATAGGTTTTTTAGGACAATACAACTATCTTCTGAATCCTCTGTCGCTATTTTGCTGTTTTCTCTTTCTTCTGCAATCTGCACATCTTTGTGGTTCATTTTCGAATCCTTTTTCTTTATAAAAGGCCTGTTCTCCCTCGGTAAATACAAACTCGCTTCCACAATCTTTACATACTAATGTTTTATCAGGCATTCCAACATTCCTCCTTCTAAACTAAGATTTTGAACTGATAGCAATGAGATTATAAAAAGAGGAAATGTGGTTCACTATGTTAAATTAAATTATTATATTTCTAGTTGTTTTATTTTTTTGCCTTTTGAACTCTGACAGTTTTCCCCTTTACAGGCGTATGCTGAAGCGCCTCTAAAACTACTTTGCCCTTGCCATTCAGTATATCAATATAAGTATAATTGTCCTGTATATCTATTATACCTATATTTTCGGCATTTATACCTTCAATACTAGTAATTGCTCCAACTATATCTCCTGCTCTTATCTTCTTTTTCTTGCCAGCATTTATATAAATCTTCATTATTTCTTTATTCAACTCAACACTTTTATCACTTTTTAACTTGGGTTTAATACTTGCTTTTTCCTTGAAGAGCTTCTTACCTTCCTCTACATCCTTATCTAAAGGTATATCTCTTTGAACTATACTATATCCAATATATTCTTCTATTTCATGTAAAAATCTATATTGATTTGGGCTTACAAAGGTTATAGCTGTTCCTTTTTTACCCTTACGTCCTGTTCTTCCTATTCTATGAACATAACTATCTTTTTCCATAGGTATATCATAATTTATAACATGAGTTACATCCTCTATATCAATTCCTCTAGCCACTACATCTGTAGCTATTAAAAAAGTAAATTCTCCTCTTCTAAATTTATTGATTATATCTATTCTATCATTTTGAAGCATTCCACCATGAATTGCATCACAAGAAAAACCTCTATCTTTCATTTTTTCTTTTAAGTTTCCTACATTTTCTTTGGTGCTGCAAAATATAATACAACTATCTGGTGTTTCTGTATAAATTATTCTATTTAAAAGACTAATTTTTTTATTATCTTCGATTTCGTAATATACTTGTTCAATTCTCTCAGCGGCAAGACTTTCGGCTTCAATCTCAATCTTAGTAGGATTATTCATGTAATTACGACTCAACGCTTCTATTTCAGCTGGCATAGTTGCAGAAAACAACATAGTTACCCTATATTTAGGCAAAGATTCTATAATAGCCTTAACTTGATCTATAAATCCCATATTTAGCATTTCATCGGCTTCATCTAATATCAAATACTTTATCTTATTTACATTTAAAGTCCCCCTATTTATATGATCTAAGGTTCTTCCTGGGGTACCAGATATAATATGTACTCTTTGCTTTAATTCATTAACTTGAACATTAAATGGTTGTTTACCAAATATAGCTGCACATCTTATTTTTTTAAATCTTCCTATATTAGTTACATCTTCTTTAACCTGAATTGCTAATTCTCTAGTTGGGGTGAGTATTAATGCTTGTGGCTCTCTATGTTCTAATTCTGTTTTTTCACAAATGGGAATTGCAAATGCTGCAGTCTTTCCACTACCTGTTTGTGATTTTACTATAATATCTTTATCTTCTAAAACTAGAGGTATTGCCTGTTCTTGAACTTCTGTAGGTTTTTTATAACCT
This sequence comes from Clostridium sp. DJ247, assembly GCF_014231265.1. Lineage (NCBI taxonomy): Bacteria > Bacillati > Bacillota > Clostridia > Eubacteriales > Clostridiaceae > Clostridium > Clostridium sp. DJ247. The sequence goes on from NZ_JABAIW010000030.1 coordinate 24,436, forward strand.
AGTTTTTCTAATGTGTTAAGTATTTCTTTATCTATATTAAAATCTTCAAAATTTAATTTATTCATATCAATTTTACCTCATATATTATTATTCATTATTATAATTTGCAAAGTTAAAATAAAAAATGTACGCAAATTATTTAAAACACTTTCTTCATTTTAATAAGTTTAATATTATAGATAATCACAACTTAAATTTAACTTATACGTAGGGATATATTACAAATGTTGAAGTCATATTTAAATATTTTTTTATCAGTCTTAGCGAAGTGTTTTTGAAAATCTTAGGAGCTTTGATATGGTTGAAAGCCTAAATGGCTTTCAACCAGCGACTTATCAATGGTAATTGATAAGTTGGTCCGAACTGAGGTACGAGTTTATCAAAGTTCTTAGGTTAATGAAACTCCTCTTCCTTACGTCAGAGGAGTGCTCACAGAGTAAGCGACCATATTAAAATCACAGTTTTTGTATGTCTGCTTAACCGATTCGCACAAAATCACAGATTTTGGCTCTCTGCTTAAATTTAAGCTTTAGACTAATTAAAAATATTTAACATGACGAAACATGGTAATATATCCGGTGGTATAAGTTAAATTTCGGGCATGGTTATCTATATATTAAGAAATGTAAAAACCCTATAAGATTAATCTTATAGGGTTAATAAATCAACAATATTATTTTCTGAATCCTCTATTGTTGTTTTGTTGCTTTCTTGCTCTTCTACAATCAGCACATCTTTGTGGTTCGTTATCGAATCCTTTTTCTTTATAGAAAGCTTGCTCGCCTTCAGTGAATACGAATTCTTTTCCGCAATCTTTACAAACTAAAGTTTTATCTGCCATTTCAACATTCCTCCTTTTCGAATATTAAGATTTAAAAACCGATAACATATATTCCTTAAAAGAGGAAATGTTCTTCATGTTTAAATCTCTGCTTGTTGAAGTTTTTAACATTTCAACTATTACATAGTATCACACTATTTGACAACAATCAATAGTGAATTTAAATTTTTTATCCATAAAGTATATGTTTACAATAGTTCTTAATTCTGCGTTAATAATTTTTAATTAATATTGTAATTAATTTGTTACATAAATGAAAATAAAAGTAGTTAGAACTGATATAAAATAATTGACAAAAAGCCACACTAAGTATAGAATTTATCCGATGACTACCCTCTCTAATACTCTCATCTTTTTCAAAGATGAAAGTAAAGAGCGGCTAACGTCCCTGGATAACGATTTCTAAGCTCCCTCTAAAGCTAAGAAATCTGTTTATAAAGGTTTTTATACAAAATCATATCTAAAGGAGATAACTATGATAAGTTCATTTGATAAATTAGGTTTAAATTTACATTTAATAGAAGGTCTAAAAAAAGAAGATATAACTGAACCTACTCCTATTCAAGAAAAGGTTATTCCACTAGCATTAGAAAATAAGGATATTGTTGGTCAATCTCAAACAGGTAGTGGTAAAACCTTAGCCTACTTACTGCCAATATTTGAAAAAATAGATAGTAGTAAAAAAGAGATGCAGGCTATTATACTAGCCCCAACTCATGAACTAGCAATACAAATAGATAAAGAAATAAAATTGTTAGCCTTAAATTCTTCAGTTTCAGTGACTTCTGCTGCTATAATCGGGGAAGTTAACGTAACTAGACAAATTGAAAAATTAAAAGAAAAGCCACATATAATAGTAGGTTCAACTGGGAGAATACTTGAACTTATAAAGAAGAGAAAAATCACTGCTCATACCATTAAAACTATTATTATAGACGAAGGAGATAGACTTCTGGATCAACACAACTTATCTGCGGTTAAAGATGTTATTAAAACTACTATGAGAGATAGGCAATTAATGGTCTTTTCAGCTACAATTAGTGAAAAAACTCTTGATATTGCAAAAGAGCTAATGAAAGATGCAGAAATTATAAAAATTGAGGAAAAAGAACAGGTTAACCCTAATATCAATCACCTTTATCTAGTTTCAGAACAAAGAGATAAAATTGAGATTCTCAGAAAATTAATTGCTGCAATTCAACCTGAAAGAGCTATTGTATTTATAAATAAAAGTGAGGAAACAGAGTTGACTACATTAAAGCTTCAATATCATCATATAAGAGCTTATGGAATATATGGTAGTGCCTCTAAAGAGGAACGTAAAAAAGCACTAGAAGGATTAAGAAGTGGAAAAGTTCAACTTTTAATTGCATCTGATGTAGCTGCTAGGGGACTAGATGTAAAAGGTGTAACTCATATATTTAATTTGGATTTACCTGAGATCCCAAAAGAATATTTACATAGAGTAGGTAGAACAGGAAGAGCTGGTAAGTCCGGAACTGCAATTTCCATAGTTACAGAAAAAGAACTATCACTTATAAGGAAATATGAAAAAGAATTCAATATAGAAATAGAAGAAAAAGAAATCTACAAGGGTACTTTAATAAAACCAGGTATGAGAAAGCCAACTTATAAACATAGCTTTAATAAAAAGGGTAAACCTACTATAGGTAATAATTCTAATAAAAGAAGTATACATAAAGATAGGTAAAGTATTGTATAATGCATCTAATGACTGTTAGATGCATTATACATTTTTCTATTTAGTTAACTGAAGGAAGTTATTTATATCTTCCTCTATAGTTTTTAAAGAACCTCTCCAAAAATCCACATCATGGACATCAATTTCCATAACATTGGCAACATCTGCAATATTCATCTTACCTGTTAAACTTAAAAGTTTATCATAGTCTTTAGAAAATTCCTTTCCTCTTTTTAAGTATTCAGCATATAACCCTTTAGAAAATAACAAGCCAAAAGCATATGGGAAGTTATAGAAATTGTAGTTGGCATCATAATAGTGTGGCTTACATATCCACATATAAGGGTGTAGATAATTTTCATCTAAACCATCTCCATAAGCTTCTTTCTGAGCCTTTATCATTATATTGTTAATCTCTGAAGAGGTTAAGGAGCTATGTTTTCTATTTTCAAATACTTCACTTTCAAACAAAAATCTACTATATATATCAACTATTACTTGTGCACAATCACTTATTTCAGTTTCCAAAATTAAAATAGCTTCTTCTTTTGATACAGCTTTTACTGCTGCCTTTTTTACTATAGTTTCACAAAAGGTTGATGCAGTTTCTGCAATAGGCATTGGATAGTCACTATTAAGTATATGCTCTTCTTTTAAACATTCTCCATGATACCCATGTCCCAGTTCATGAGCCAGGGTGACTACATCACTAAATTTGTCTCCGTAGTTAAGCATAAATCTACTTTCTCCTATGGCATGAATATTATGACAAAATGCTCCTCCAACCTTACCTTCTCTTGGTTTCACATCAATCCAGCTGTTATCAAAAGCTTTTTCAGCATATTCGGCTAATCTATCACTAAAGGTTTTAAAATTTTTATAAACAAACCTTTTCCCTTCTTCATAAGGAAATTCTAGGTTAACACTGCCTATAGGAGCAAACATATCATAAAAAGGGATTCCGTTCTGTTTTCCTAGTAATTCTCCTTTTCTTTTAAAGTATTTTCTAAAACTAGCAAAGCTTTCTTTCATTGCAGCAAACATGGCTTCTAAAGTCTCTTTATCCATTCTTGAATCTATAAGAGTTTCTTCTAATGGCGATTTAAATCCTCTAATCTTTCCTATAGTAATTACTTCACCTTTAATACCATTTAAACAAGCAGCTACAGCATCTTCTATTTTTTTATAAGAAGCAATTTCTGCTTCATAAGCTTTTTTTCTTAGCTCTCCATCTTCTTCATAAGCCATGTTTCTTATAACTGTAAGTGGAAGTTGCTTTTTTTCTCCATTTAATTCTATATCTATTTTTAATGTAGAGGTTAACAGATCTCTTAGCTTTGACCATGCACTAGAACCTGTATTTCTCATTTTTGCTATCACTGCTTCTTCTTTGTCACCGAGCAAATACTGGCTCTTTTTCTTTATTTGTTTTAAGTAAAAATCATATTCGTTAAGTATTTTGGATTGTTTAATAATACTTTCTAAATTATTAATTTCCCCTATCCATTTTTCTATTTTTGCACTGGCTTCTGCTAAAGATGATGATTTTTCTTCCAAATTTTCTAGGTTTTTTAATGCAATACTGTTATTTGTATCTACGCTTACAGTTAACTCACAGTAAGCAAAAAGTTTACTAAATAATTCTTCTTTATAACTTATGTTTTTTATATACTCTTCCAACTTTTCTAAAACATCTTCATAATTCTTTGTAACATCATCTACCCATTTATTAAAGTTATTAATATACTTATCACATTTTTCTAAATCTTCCTTGAAAGCATTTGCTTCAAAGGATTTATAAAGTTCTTTTAAACTCCAATTTAAATCCATTTATATGTCCTCCTCTATTTTCTATCATGGTTAATAATAACATATATATCATAGCATTTTGCATAAAACTTGATATTATATTTAACTTTTATAGTTTCAGAACACTATCCATATTTCTTACATATTCTGTTATTTTACAGAGTTCTTCGGAGTTTTTCCCTAACATTCTTATAATAAGCACCTTAGGGCAGCTTATGCTGGCACCAAAAACAATATTGTTCTTATGATTTAAGTAACTTACTATTCCTTCTCTCAGCTCTTCGTTAACATTGCTGCTTACAATAAAAACATTAGCTTGATGTGTAAATCCTTCATAGAATCCAATATCCCACAGTTCTTGTTTTTCAGGTTCAAGTACAGTATTATCTAAAAATATAAGTTTTCCATTATAAGATATCTTTGTAAGAGAACTATATTTCTTAAACTCAAATATTTCTTCTCTTCTATATCTTCCACAAGATATTATTTCTCTATAAACAAGGGTACTGTCATCATCCATGTTAACATCTGTGCTACCTTTAAAGTTCGCTCCCTTAAATGGAAGAGTGGGTTGAACAAAATATTCAAATCTAGATTTACTGCTGAGATTTATATTAAGTTTTTGAAAGGCATATCCTTCTTTCATATTAAATATTTTGTTATAGGATTGAGAATAAACATGAAGTCTGGAGTTTTCATTTAAATTAAACTCAATTATATATCTATCACCCTCAAGTACTCCTGGTGATGTATTCATAACACATAGTTTCATAGTATTATTTTCATAATCATAGAATGGTTTTGTTATCTTAAGTGGAGCTGTAAAATAGCAATCCTTTAAAACTGTTTTATTATTCTTCCATTGAGTTTTTACTTTTAAAAAACTGTCCTCTTGATAGTTGTTTATCATTATAATCCCTCTAGTAACACATTCTTTTTAATCCAACTTATGACTTCATCTAATCCAAGCCTTTTGTTTAAATCAGTAAAGATAAAAGGTTTTTCCCCTCTCATTTTTATTGAATCTCTTTTCATAACTTCAAGACTTGCGCCTACATAAGGAGCTAAATCTATCTTATTAATCACAAGAAGATCAGATCTTGTTATACCAGGACCCCCTTTTCTAGGAATCTTATCCCCCTCTGATACATCGATAACATATATAGTAGCATCTGCTAAGTCAGGACTAAAAGTTGCAGATAGGTTATCTCCCCCACTTTCTATAAATAGTATTTCAATATCCGGAAAATTTTCAGTTAACTCCTCAACAGCCTCAAGATTCATTGAAGCATCTTCCCTTATAGCAGTATGTGGACATCCACCCGTTTCTACCCCTACTATTCTTTCCTTAGGCAGTACACTATTAGCCGCCAAGAACTCCGCATCCTCTTTAGTATAAATATCATTTGTAATTACACCTATGCTATACTCATTATTCATCTCTCTCGTTAATCTCTCAATCAAAGCAGTTTTCCCTGACCCAACAGGTCCTGCAATTCCTATCTTTACGTAACCCATACATATTACTTCTGATTAAAAATCAGCATCTCCTTCCTCTCTTCAACTTTCATATTATTTGTTATAGGGTTCTATCTAGAGTCGAAATTTAAATTATATAAGTTTTCACCTTAAAACCCTTTATCTCTAAGACATATACATTCTTGAATAGAGATCTTCGTGCTGCATTGCCCGAATATCAAATCCTATACTGCAGCGTCCTAAATCCTCTATAGAAAGCTCATCTAAATCTTCAATCACGTTATTCATTGTATCCTGCATTTCAAAAAGTATTTTTTGCCCTTCCATTTGTCCTAATGGGATAAGCTTTGCACAGTTGTTGACTATACAGGATGCTTGATTATACACATATGCCATCAAAGTTTCCTTTTTTTCTATACCACACTCTGCTGCAAATATACCAAAGGCAACACTATGCTGACCACAACACTTTTTTACCTTAATAAAATTTTCATATTCTTCAATAATTTCCGTAGGTTTTAATTTTTCAACAAGCTTTATGAACCTAAAACACAATTTAGTACTACCTTCTTTAATTTCTCTTGGTGTTTTTGAACTAGAAACCCAGTTATCTATAGTAGTTATATAATATAAATCTTTATTTTTGGCTGCCTCATAAGACAATTTAACAGCTAAAATGTCCCCATATTTCATATTATGAAGCAGCATTTTTTCAAGGTATTTTTTAGAGGTTTCAACATCCTTAATTATTCCCTTTTGTACATAAGTTTCAAGTCCATTGGATTGAGTGTATGAACCAATAGGAAATATAGAATCTGATATTTGAAGTAGCGTAAGAAATTCTGTTCTAGTGTTCATGGCTATGACACTCTAATCCATTAGTTAACCTTGCAGTAACTTTTTTAGGATTAAATCCTTTTTTATCTAATAATTTCATGAGAGGCTCTTCATAGGGTACTCTTACTTCATTATCATGCAAAAATAGCTGTACATGTTTATTCCCTATTTCATAACATACTCTTCCCATCTCCTCTATAGTTTTAGGTTTTATAAGGATAGCTTCGCATTCAGGTATATTTACTATAACTATCTCTTCTGAATCATAATACAGCACATCGTTATGATTTAGCCTCTGTTCTCCTTTTTGCTTAATACCAATCTCTTTTCCCGCCTTACTATCTTTCTTCAATACTTTTTTACTTACCTCATACCACTCTACATCAACATAATCTACTTCTCTACCATATACATCAAAATCATTCAAATGCCCTAAAATGCTTTCCACTATCATGTTAAACAAATCCTCTCTATAAACTTAATCCACCCTATAGATGTGGAACTTTTAAATTTAATTTATGGAGCATAGGATATTACCAGATTCTTCCACATTTAAATAGTTTATTAGAAAGTCTTAGTCTTAAATTAGTAGAAAAGCTTAGTACTTTGATACTGTTTGAGCCTAAGCGAGTTTATCAAAGTTCTTAGCTTTTCTGCTAATTTGAGGCTTAGACTTTCTTAAACTATTTATTAGTGGCTTAATCTAGTAATATCCTATGTGGAATAAATTTAATTTAAAAGTTCCGTACCTATATATGGTTCTAGGCTTGAAATTTAACTTAAAATAAAAAGTATCTTTGAGCTAGTGCAGCTTCCTTAATAGGCTTACAGGTGATATGTTCTCCATTTACTCTGACTTCATAGTTTTCAGGATTTACATCAATATTCGGTGTTTCTGAGTTAAAGATCATATCCTTCTTGCCTATGTTCCTGCAGTTCTCCACTGGAAGAATTATTTTATTTAATCCCAGCTTACCGATGTTCCCATTCTCTAAAGAAACCTTGGATACAAAGGTAATGCAGGTATTATATTTTGCTTTTCCAAAGGCACCAAACATATTTCTATAAATAATAGGCTGAGGAGTTGGAATAGATGCATTGGCATCCCCCATCTTACTTGCTGCTATTACTCCACCTTTTATTATCATCTCAGGCTTAACACCAAACATAGAAGGCTTCCATAGCACTAGATCTGCAAATTTTCCTACCTCTATAGAACCTACATGCTTTGATATTCCATGAGTTATGGCAGGATTTATAGTATACTTTGCTACATATCTCTTTACTCTGAAATTATCATTTCCACCTTTATCCTCAGGTAAAAAACCTCTCTGTTTTTTCATTTTATCTGCAGTTTGCCAAGTTCTTATGATAACCTCTCCCACTCTTCCCATAGCTTGTGAGTCTGAACTTAACATACTAAAAACTCCTAAATCATGAAGTATATCTTCTGCAGCTATAGTTTCAGGCCTTATTCTTGAGTCTGCAAAAGCAACATCTTCAGGAACTTTGCTGTCTAAGTGGTGACATACCATAAGCATGTCAAGATGCTCATCTATAGTGTTAACAGTATATGGTCTTGTTGGATTTGTTGAAGATGGAAGTATATTAGAAAAGGACGCAATCTTCATTATATCGGGTGCGTGACCTCCACCTGCACCCTCCGTGTGATAGGTATGTATGGTTCTTCCATTAATAGCTTCTATAGTATCTTCAACAAAACCTGCTTCATTTAATGTATCTGTGTGTATAGCTACCTGCACATCGTATTCATCAGCTACTTTGAGACATGTATCTATGGCTTTCGGAGTACTTCCCCAATCTTCATGCAGCTTTAACCCTAATGCTCCTGCTTCTACTTGCTCTTTTAAAGCTTCCTCTGAAGAGGAGTTTCCTTTTCCAAGAAATCCTAAATTCATTGGAAAGGCTTCAGCTGCTTCAAGCATTCTTTCCATATAAAAAGCACCTGGTGTACAGGTAGTTGCATTAGTACCATCTGCCGGCCCTGTTCCACCACCTATCATGGTAGTAATCCCACTGTATAAAGCTGTTTCTATTTGTTGAGGTGATATAAAATGAATATGAGTATCAATACCCCCAGCTGTAAGTATAAGACCTTCTCCCGCTAAAGCCTCTGTAGAAGCCCCCACAATCATATTAGAATCAACATTTTCCATAATATCAGGATTTCCTGCTTTGCCTATTCCTACAATCTTACCATTTTTTATACCTATATCAGCCTTAAAAATACCTGTATAATCCACAACTAAAGCATTTGTTATAACTAAATCAAGTACTCCTTCCGATCTTAAAGATATACCTGACTGTCCCATGCCATCTCTTAAGTTTTTTCCTCCACCGAACTTACACTCATCACCGTAAACAGTATAGTCTTTTTCTACTTCAATAATAAGCTCTGAATCAGCAAGCCTAACTTTATCTCCTACAGTAGGTCCATACATATTAGCATAGTCTCTTGCAGAAATTTTAAAGCTCATCTTTGCTCACCCCTTTAAATTTATGTTCTGCAGCCTTTAAAATACTTGTTTTTTTGTTATCTTCAGTAGCTGGACCTGCTGTTAAGTTATTTAAACCATGTACAGTGTTCTTGCCACCTAGTTCTACAAGCACTACATCTTTTTCTTCGCCTGGCTCAAAGCGTACAGCAGTCCCTGATACTATATCCAACCTCATTCCATAGGATTTTTCTCTATCAAATTTAAGACATTTATTTACTTCAAAAAAATGAAAATGTGAACCAACTTGAACAGGTCTATCTCCAGTATTAGCCACTATTATATTTGCTGTTTTTCTCCCCACATTACATACAATATCTCTGTCTTTAACAATAATTTCTCCTGGTATCATCATTAACACCTACCTTATTGGATTATGAACAGTTACTAGTTTTGTTCCATCTGGAAAAGTAGCTTCAATTTGAACTTCCTCCACCATTTCAGCTATGCCTTCCATAACATCCTCTTCCTTAAGTATCTGAGTTCCATATTGCATAAGCTCAGTAACAGTTTTACCATCTCTTGCAGCTTCCATAAGCTCCGAACATATCAGAGCTACTGCTTCAGGGTAGTTAAGCTTAAGTCCTCTATCTTTCCTCTTTTTTGCTAGCTCTCCAGCATAATGCAGCATTAACTTTTCCATTTCTCTAGGAGTTAAATACATGGTTTCACCTTCCTTTGAAAGAATCCTACTATACATAGTATTTAATTAAATTTTACAATATATTACCATAAGTTTTTATTAAATTATACCATTTTATTATAATTTTTCAAAATTAAGTAACATTATCCTGACAATATATTTTCATGACTGCATACTTTAATCATTACCAAAATATTATTATAAGTTAACAATAATCGAGAGGAGATGATATCATGAAACTAATATTTTTATTATACCTTTAGACATTGTATTGAGATGTATTATTTAAAGAACTTGGAATAATATCTGTTTTAATTGAATAGACCTATATTAGGAGCTTAATTAAAATCCAAGGAGGTAAAGAGTACAGTACTTCTAATATTTTTATGTTAACTATATATTGAACAAATCATTTTTAATATTGTTCAAATTAAAATATTAATGAATAAAATTTACGCAACAGAATAAACATCCTTCCATACTATAATAGTGCAAAGAGCTTTTCATATATTATATTTAGTAATCAATTCTTAAACATAGCAATTGTACATTATAACATATTCTTATAATACTTTTATAAACCTAGCTAAATAATAAAACTTAAAGTTAAACATGCATGATATTTACTAATCTTAGCTTTTGATCACATATTCTCCAATAATATTATTTGAAAGGAGACTATCTATGGAAGAAAAGATAACGTTTACTAAAAATAAAGAACCAAGTATCTTTTACCCTAAGCAATTTATTGAGTATTTAATTTCTATTTTTCTCTGTATATTTATAGTTATACCTGTTGTTTGCTTACCACTAGCTGCTGCAATAATAGAAAATGAGATGATATTAGATTCACTGTTAGTATTTCCCTTAGCTCTTTTTCTTTTAACTCCAATTATAATTTCATGCTACTTCCTAATAATAATAGTAGCTTTTAAGATTAAACGAATCTATATAGAGTTAACACCTGATAACTTAATTTTTAGGGGACCCTTCGGAATACAGATACTTGATATAATGTGCATAGAATCTATATGCAAGTCACAGGGTTATAGAGAATTATTTGGCTATGTAGTTATAAAAGAAAGATTAGGTTGCTTAAAAGCTACTCCTAAAACCCTAAGAATTCCACTTGGCTGCTTTTCAGATAGAGATATTTCAATGATTATTAAAGCTATTAAGGAAAAAAATAGTAGTATTCATATAGAGAATTTATACAATTAGGCTTATATTATAGATAATGATGAATTAGCTAGATAAATCTGAAATTGTTATAATTAAATATTGAATATTCTACAATTTATAAACACATCATTTCATCTTAAATATGTTTTAAAACGCAGAAATTTACCCTTTAAGTAGCCACCATAAACTGTTGTCTACTTAAAGGGAATATATTTTACTAGCTACTTAGTTTCACTTTATTTCTACCGCATCTCCAGTATATAATACTTATTTGTAAATATAAAGAAGATTGTAGTATTATAGATATCATCAACTTAAATTTAACTTATACGTAGGAATATGCTGCCAAAATTGATGGTACTTTAAAAATTTTTAACGTGCTGAAGTTTGGTATCATATTCGGTGGTATAAGTTAAATTTCGGGCATGGTTATCTATAGTTATTTATTTAATTCCAATACTTCATTTAAACTTCCAGTTCTATATCCTTCCAAATCTAATGTAACATATTTAAATCCAAAGCTCTTCAATTGTTTTGATATAGTTTCAAACAAATCATTATTGAAAAGTTTTACTATGTTTTCCTTTGGAACTTCGATTCTTGCTAAGTTATTATGACTTCTAACTCTTACTGCTCTAAAGCCTAAATCAATAAGATATTTTTCTGCCCTTTCTACCCTATCTAGCTCTTCTATCTTTATTTCCACGTCATATGGGATCCTAGACAACAAGCAAGCATAAGATGGTTTATCCCAAGTTTTTAAATCTAATTCCTTGGAAAACTCTCTAATCTCAGCCTTTACTATACCATTCTCCAAAAGTGGACTTTTTATATCAAGTTCTTTTAAAGCTCTAAGTCCAGGTCTATAATCCTTAGTGTCATCTGCATTAGTTCCATCTACTACATATTTAAAATTTTCTTCAGCTGCTTTTTCTTTTATTTTTGTAAAAACAGCTGTTTTGCATAAATAGCATCTATCAGATGGATTAAATTTTATTTCATCTATAATTACAGGAACTTCTAAAAGTTCATGCTTTATACCTATTTCTTTTGCTGCAATCTTTGCTTCTTCAATTTCCCATTTAGGTATATAAGGTGCCACTACGGTTAAAGCTAATGCTTTATCTCCCAAAGCCTCTTTTGCTACTTTAGCTACAAAGGTACTATCAACACCACCTGAAAAAGCCACAACTACACTTTCTAATTTTTTCAAATAGTTGATTAAATTTTTATATTTTATGTTTTCTATCATTTAGATTACACTCCTACTACTATATATTTTTTATTTATTAAATAAGCTGCCACCTTAATGGTAGGCATAACTATTTTCATGTTGACAAATATCAAGCCATTGTCCATCAGTTAAATCCATCAACTCTCTAGGTGCAACTTTTACAACAAAGTTTTTCAATCCAGCACATATATATATATAACTAATCTTTTTCAAAGAAACATCAATATAAACTTTTAGTGGTTTTTTTAGCCCCAAGGGACTTAGCCCTTCCAAAGGATGCCCTGTTATATCTATAGTTTCATTATTAGTTAATATTTTCGGTTTCACTTTAAAATAATTTTCATACTTATTACTGCTTATTTTCAAATCTTCTGATACTACAATTAATATGCTATCATTTCTTACTTTAAAAGCTAAAGTTTTTCCAACACACTCTGTTTCCAATGTTCTTTCCTTATGTTCATTATAAAGTTCACTTTCATTATTTAAGAATTTTGTAACTGAGCATTCAAGTCCCCTGCTTAAAAAATGATTTATAACACTATCCATACCCATTTTTATTCTCCTTTCACTAAATTGATATTATATGGGGAACTTCTTACATATACAAATATAAAAAATCTTCCTGTAGATAAGCTACAAGAAGATTATATCATTCTAGTTCCTTATCTTTCAGGTTACCACCACCTGTTGGAATTAGCACCTTGAAACAAAGTTCAGGTTGCTGGACGTCATAGGGCCAATCCCTCAGTCTCTCTTGATAAGAAGTTCCATATTCACTTAACCTTATTATAACAAAACAGTAATTAATAATCAATATATTTTGTTATAAATTAATTTTAATACATTCTTAACCTTTCCAATAAGGAGCTTTACATAAAATTCCCCAATTGTATTTACATTGCCATTGTGTTTATTTATAAACTATGATACTAATAATATTGAATACTATTAGTATAACTACGTTTTATTTGTAATATTTGCTTTAAATAATCTATTATAGATTCAACAGGGATTGCTCTATTCTTAAGTCTTTGCAAAGCTGACAAGTTAAAATAATTTTAAAAATTTAAAGCTGATATAAGAAAAGGGAGATACTATGTTTAATAATAAACCTTTTAAAATTTTTTTAGGAATTACTATACTTTCAATATTAACTTTTTCTTTTTTATCTTATAGTGTTAATGGAAAAATATCCAAATCTGTTAACAATTCATCAACTAACAATAGTGCTGAAGTAAATAATACAATTATTAGTAATTATGATGATTATTATAATGCAGTTAAGAAAGCTATGAGTAACTATGATAGCAGCATAACTCTTAGAATAAAAAATTATAATAAGAAAATATATAACCTTGATGTATTTAATAAAATTTTAGAGAGTACTCCTGAATTAAATGGTATTTGTATAAAAGCTTCAAGTACAGTAAAATTTTCTATTCCTATTAAGTTAATAATAAATTTTGAGTACATTGACAGTAAAGAAAATCTGAAGAGTAAAGACAAGATAGTACATGAAAAGATTCAACAAATTGTAAATAGTGTAATTAAACCGGGCATGAGAGATTATGAAAAAGAGGCAGCTCTTCATGATTATATAATAAATAACTCTAAATACGATAACAGATTCTATACAGGTAATATGCCCAAAGAATCTAATACAGCTTATGGTATCTTAATAAAAGGCATTGGTGTATGTCAAGGATATGCAGAAGCTATGGACATGCTATTGAAAGCCGTTGGTATTGAATCTATACTAGTAATTGGTGATGCTAATGACAGTAAAAATTGGATTAGCCATGCTTGGAATATAGTTAAAATAGGTGGTGAATATTATCACCTAGATACAACTTGGGATGATCCTACTACCCGTGATGGTTCAAATCATCTTAGGCATTCTTATTTTAACGTTACAGATGAACAGATTAGTAAAAATCATAGATGGGATAGAAGTAAATATCCTAAATGCATAAATACTCAGTATAACTTTAATAATTTAAACTTAGTTGAAAAAGATGAATCTGGAAACATTATAACTGTAGTTAAAAATTATAGTGAATTTTATAAGACTATAAAGAATGCTCTTGGTAATAGTACTACTAGTGTAAGTATAAAAATTTTAAATTATGATGGAAATATCTATGATGTAGAACAGTGCGTTAGTAAAGCTTATGATGCTTTAAAAAGAGGTGGAAAATTTAGTTGGGTTAGCTATAATGACGAACTAAATAATTCTAAATATATAACCATAGATTTTCAGTAATTAATAACATATAACCACCAGACTGGTATATATGACGTCATACTGGTGGTTATTATATTCTATAGACATAGGTTTCCTGTAGACAACCTCGTTAACCTTATATCCTTATCTTTTTTTAGATATCTCAATTTTAACTTTTCTTCCACATAAATTTTTACCTTGGCAATACTTTAATATGGAATCAACGGAATCCTCATTTACATCAATAAATGAAAACTTTTCAAGAATATCTATGTTACCTATATCTACTCTACTACTGGTAACATTATCATTTAAAAACTGGATTAGCTGTTTAGGGTTAAGCCTATCCATACGTCCTACGGTGATAAATAATCTTGTAAAATTAGATGTTGATCCTATAAGATTTTCTGTATAATCGTAGCTTATTTCTTTTTCGTAAATCATTTTTAATAAAGCAGCTGCTACATCAACTAAATTGAATTCTTCATCCAATTCTGCCGCCAAAGGAACAAACTTTTTATAGTCTTCAGTTTCAAGTGTTTCCTTTATTTTCACAACTATACTCTTATATTTTGATAAAAATATCTCATCAACTGTTGGGATTTCTTTTCTTTTTATTTTACTTTTTGTATATTTTTCAATCTGTTTAAGAGTCATATATTCTCTAGCGGTAACAAGAGTATACGCAACTCCTTCTCTCTTAGCTCTTCCAGTTCTACCAATTCTATGAACATAAGATTCTATATCCTGCGGAAGATCATAATTAATAACATGAGATACATTTTCAACATCAATACCTCTTGCTGCAACATCAGTAGCTACTAAGAAATCTAAATTACCTTCTTTGAATCTTTTTAAAGTGTTTGATCTGTGATTTTGGCTCATATCTCCATGCATGCCTTCTACATTATAGCCTCTTGCCTGCATAGTATCTACTAATTCATCTACACCACGTTTTGTCTTGCAGAAAATTATGGCTGCAGTAGGTTCTTCAGCATCTAATATTCTACATAAGCATTCAAATCTATCCTTTTGTTTAATTTCATAATAATATTGAGACACAGTAGCTACTGTCATTTCATTTTTTACAATTGATACATGCTTACTATCAGGTTTCATATATCCTTTAGCTAATTTTTTAATTTCATTTGGCATGGTTGCTGAAAATAATAATGTCTGTCTATCCTTATTACAGTTTTTAATAATTTCTTCTATATCATCAATAAATCCCATGTTTAGCATTTCATCAGCTTCATCAAGTATAAAAAATCTAATAGCACTAAGATTAATAACCTTTCTTCTTATCAAATCTAATACTCTACCTGGAGTTCCAACTACTATATCTATTCCTTTTTTTAGAGCTTTGATTTGTCTTTCAATGGGCTGACCACCATACACAGGCAGCAGCTTTACTCTTGTATACTTAGCTATACGATTCAATTCATCGTTTACCTGAATTGCTAATTCTCTTGTAGGCGTTAATACTATACTGCTTATTTTTCCACCTAATTCACCTATATTATTTAAAACCGGAGCTCCAAAAGCAAGAGTTTTTCCGGTACCTGTCTGTGCCTGACCAATAACGTCATGACCTTCTAGGAGAATAGGTATTACCTCAGCCTGAATTTTTGAGGGTTCTTCAAATCCCATATCATCTATAGCCTTCAATATGTTTTCATTTAGACCTAAATCATAAAACTTTTTATTTTCCATTAACATTCCTTCTTTCAATTAATTATTTCTTTTGAATAATATTATTTGTTTATTATAAAAACTCATAATAAATTATTTAATCTACTTCATTACAAATTAAACTGTTATTTATGTGTACTATATAAAGTTTTAACCCTATATTCAAATATATACACTAATAAAAACATTTCTAAGTATTGTTATATTTCAACAACATATATTTTTAGTTTAACCTATAAATTCCACAAAATTAATAACAATAAAAAAACCCTATAAGAGTTATCTCTCATAGAGTTTATCCACAAATAGAATTATCTTCTGAATTCTCTATTGTTGTTTTGTTGTTTTCTAGCTCTTCTGCAATCAGCACATCTTTGTGGCTCATTTTCAAAACCTTTTTCTTTATAGAAAGCTTGCTCGCCTTCTGTAAAAACAAATTCTTTTCCACAATCTTTACAAACTAAAGTCTTATCTGCCATTTCAACATTCCTCCTTTTTATAGTTAAGATTTAAACTGATTTACATAACTTCTTATTAAGAGGAAATGTCTATAATCTTATTAAATCCTTATTGATCACATTAAGAGTATAACAGTTATATAAATAATATGCAACAACTAAAATGAAAATAATATCTTTTTAACATTATTTTTCTAGACATTCAGCTAAACATTCTTTTATAACCTCTTCTGTAGTTACGAATATTTCTTCAACGTTCATTTAAATACCTCTAAATAATCCCTATAGAAATGCTACAAAATAAAAGTATACTATTAAAAAAGTACTTAGTATAAACCTTGAAGAAAATTTTAAAAATTAGGAATTAAATTAGAATATTGAAATAGTGAGTTCAAGAATTGTAAATAAAAGATTCGTCAGTTTTCTAATTTTATTATAACTCTAATATTTGAAACAACTTTGATTTTGCAAATTATACTCTGCAACTTCTCTACAAGAAATAAAATTTATTTTATTCACACTTTAAAATATATCTTATTATTTGTTAAAGCACAATTTATTTTTATTGAAAATATACTTTAGTATATTAAATTGTTATGCTTAAGTTAATAAAAAATCATATTATAAATATACTATTCACAAAGCATTATTTATAAACCTTACTATAAACAGTATTTTTTGACTTAGTTTCTGATCGTGAAATCATTTCCTGCACAATATTCATATAAGCTTCAGATACCTCTGGACATACTGTTAGTATATTATCTATAACAAAATCAATATTACTATCATCTATAACTTTCCCACTATTCTCCTCATCCAAAATTATATTTTCACTATCTAGATGACTATATATAGTGTTTACAATCGGTGCCTGCATTACTTCATTATTTTCCATGCATCTTTCTGAAAAATATAATATTCCATCAATAACTATAAATTGCCCATATGCATATTCTTTTTCTTGTTTAACTGAACAATCATCCAAATTACAACAGTATTTTGTGTGCTCCACATGTTTTAAGTCTAGTATATAGCTATGTTCTCTTCTCACTAATACAGTCCTTACTTCAAGTTCTAAAAGTCTTTTCTTCATGTGTTTGGAAAAATTCTCTCCAAATTCTGCAATAAACTGTTTTATTGATATTGTCCTTTTCATCTTATAATTTTTTTTCACTATAAATATTCTCCTTTTAATTATTCTTTTTTATCTATCCTTAATTTAATACTACATGTTGAAATTCAATTTATACGCTATGCAGTTCTAACTTACCAACATTTTGTTAAGATAATTCATCTGTAGTATTAATTAGTTTTTGACTTATGAAGACGTGATTTTAAGCATAGTACTTGCTATATGAACCTATACTGTTTAAGTGAGATAAAAAACCACCTTTATGAAGGTGGCATAACATTTGCTGTATATTAAAATTCTTAAAATTTAATATGGCTAAACATTTACAGTTTTACAACATTAGTAGCTTGAAGACCCTTAGGTCCTTTTTCCACTTCAAATTGAACTTTTTCTCCTTCTTCAAGGCTCTTTCTAGCCTCATTTCCTTGGATTGCAGTGAAGTGAACAAAAACATCATTTTCTCCTTCAGCTGTTATAAAACCAAATCCTTTTTCTGAATTAAACCATTTTACTGTTCCAATTTTCATTAATTGTCCTCCTAAAGATAAACACATTATTATTGACATATTATTTTTACATCAAAAGTGTTTTTTTAAATTATTCTATTAGTATATCACAATAATTTAAAAATAACAATTTTTTTTTAATTATATAGCATTTATTTAATTTTTAGTATACATTTTCAAGTAGTTTGGATACTATAATTATAGTCAAAACAAATTTATCCGATAACTACCCGCTCTAATACTCATATATTTATAGGAAACTCCTCTTCAGAGGAGTACTTAAAGAGTAAGCGACCATATCAAAATCACAGATTTTGTATGTCTGCTTAACCGATTCGCACAAAATCACAGATTTTGGCTCTCTGCTTAAGTGGGAGTAAAGAGCTGCTACATCTCTGGATTCGTTCAACTAAGAATCAGGTGGGGGGTAAAAATGCCTAAATGGCATTTAACGGGCAGTTTAACCATGGTAATCGGCTATAAGAAACTTCCCTAGGGTCGTAAGACAAACCCCATCTGATTCAAGTTTCACTTTATTATGTATTCTATAATCTATTTGGAAAGAAAAAATATTGGACTTCTTGTAAAAATAATGTTAAGATTAAACAAGCTAATAATAAAATCGTACTAATATTTTAAAATAAATCATAAATTATTTGTTAATAGAATAAAAACGTTTTAGAATGTTAAATACTAATATATTATATATAATTTATAATTTTAAGCAAAAAATTCGGAGGTGTTGTGTTATTAATAAAGATTTTAATTTAAATGAAAGTATAAGGGAAAGGGAAATTAGATTGCTCGGTGAAGAAGGTAGTCAAATTATTAATACTAGAGAAGCTTTAAATCTCGCTAGAGAAAAAGACTTGGATTTGGTTATGATTTCACCAACAGCTAATCCACCTGTATGTAAAATAATGGACTACAGTAAATTTCTTTATGAACAAGCTAAAAAAGAAAAAGAGAATAAGAAGAATCAAAAAGTTGTTGATATTAAAGAAATAAGATTAAGTCCTAATATTGAAGAACATGATATAAATATAAAAGCTAATAATGCCAAGAAGTTCCTATCTAACGAGAACAAAGTTAAGGTTTCCATAAGATTTAGAGGGAGACAAAACAACTATACTAGTGTAGGAAATAAGGTATTTGACATATTTATTTCTAAAATAGGTGATATAGGAACTATTGAAAAACCACCTAGACTAGAAGGTAATAATATGATTATGATTTTAGCTCCAAAAAAATCATAATTCTTGATATAGAGAGGTAAGTATGCGATACTACCTCTATTAAGCTTTGGTAAGTAATTTATTATATTTCTAAAACTGAAACACTCCTATCTATAAAATTTGACTTTAGGTCCCAATACAAGTTTATAGTACAATATTATAGTTATAATAATTATACATTTACTATTTATCCGATGACTACCCGCTCTAATACTCCCATTTTTATATGAAACTCATCTTCATTAGGTCAGATGAGTACTCACAGAGTAAGCGACCATATCAAAATCATAGATTTTGGCTCTCTGCTTAATTGGGAGTAAAGAGCGGTTACGTCCCTGGAGTCGTAAGACAAATCCCATCTGATTCAAGTTTCACTTTATAATAACTAGGGTTTAAATATTGTTTATACGTTAGGGGGAAAATTTATGTTTAATAAACATGATATTACTTATAGAGATGCTTTAATAGAAGATTTACCTAAAATGGTGGAAATCTATAATTCTACAATTCCAAGTAGAATGGTAACAGCTGACTTAGAGCCAGCAACTGTTAAAAGTAAAGAAAAATGGTTTTACGAACATAGTCCAAAGTTTAGACCTCTTTGGGTAATTGAATATAAAGGTGAAATTTGTGGGTGGTTCAGTTTTCAGTCCTTTTATGGTAGACCAGCTTATAATGCTACTGCGGAATTGAGTATCTATATTTCTGAAAATTTTAGAGGAATGGGTCTAGGACGTATTGTTCTTC
This sequence comes from Clostridium sp. DJ247, assembly GCF_014231265.1. Classification (NCBI taxonomy): domain Bacteria; kingdom Bacillati; phylum Bacillota; class Clostridia; order Eubacteriales; family Clostridiaceae; genus Clostridium; species Clostridium sp. DJ247. The sequence continues at coordinate 44,679 of NZ_JABAIW010000030.1, forward strand.
AAAAAGCTATTGATACGTGCCCTGAATTAGGATTAAAAACCTTACTAGGGTTTATATTCGGTCATAACCTACCAAGCCTAAAATTGTTTCACAGTTTCGGATTTAGTGATTGGGGAATATTACCTAATGTAGCTGAACTTGATGGCATTGAAAGAGATTTAATCATTGTGGGAAAGAGATTATAACACTTTCACTATAGATAGCCATGCCCGAATTTAACTTATACTCCGGAATATGCTTCCAAACTTCAGCACGTTAAAAACTTTTAATCAGTCTAAAGTTCGTGTTTAAGCAGAGAGCCAAAATCTGAGATTTTGTGCGAATCGCTTACTACTCTGACGGAAGGAAGAGTAGTTTCATTATAAATCTAAGAAGCTTTGATAAACTCGTACCTCAGTCCGGACCAACTTATCAATTACCATTGATAAGTCGCTGGTTGAAAGCCATTCAGGCTTTCAACCATATCAAAGCTCCTAATATTTTCAAAAACACTTCACTAAGACTGATAAAAAGTTTTTAAATGTGCCTTCAGTTTTGGCAGCATATTCCTACGTATAAGTTAAATTTAAGCTGTGGGTATCTATACTGGTATGTTTAAAATTCTATAATGTGGATATAATTAATAATATACTAATAAATCATAGTTCTCCAAATTATTAATTTATGTTGTTCTCTAAAAAGTAGCTGGTATTAAACTTACGAGCTATTTTTTCTGATTCTCAAATATGTTTCCTACTATAATTACATTTTTATTAATCATTTGAATATATAAATACTCATTCTCTACATAAAAACCATATATTTCATTTGAATCGCTAAATTCTCCACATTCCCCAATATATTTTCTAAAAGCATATTTTCCAAACTTAACAGGTAACTTTACAGAACTTGTTTCATTATTTATTGCAATAATATCCCCTTCGTATATTTCTCTATTACTTTTATCTCTCAATCCTGTGTACTGTGTTACCACAAATTTATCTTTTTCTTTAAAATATTCTTCCATTTCAACTATATTTTGTATATGGTAATAAAACTTATTTTCTCTTATACTCCAGGCTCTGAACTTAAATTCTCTATTCATATTCATCCCTTTCCTAACATTATAGAAATACAAATTACTATGTTTCTCAATTTAAAACATAATTTTTTAATATTACTGCCCTTATAATATCATAGGTAATTTCATCTGGAACTAACTGCTTAATGGGTAATAACCTTTCACTTCCAACCTTTTCGATAGCTTCTATAACTTTATCTTCCTGTTCTTTATTAAAAAGCTCCTGAAAGTCAACACTGAAATCTATGGAGTCACCTTCCCCTAAGTACTTAGCCATATGTCCTATTATTGTAGATACAGTATATCCTCTACGTTTAGCAATTTCAATTATACTTATTCCCTGTTTTATCATATTTATGGTTATTTCATGAGTCTTAAGCTTTTCACTGTGAGTATTTACCTCTTCAATATGAGCGGATGTTTTAGATTTTTTATTTGTAGTCCAATTAGTTTCAATATTATTTTCATCCACATATTTCTTTATAGCTTCAATAAATCTTTCACCATACTTTTGAAGTTTTAATTCTCCAACTCCTGAAATATCAAGAATTTGTTCTTTAGTTACTGGATATCTTGTACTCATATCCTTTAAAGTAGCGTCACCAAAGATAAAGTAAGGGGGTACTCCCTCAGCCGATGCTATTTCTCGTCTTACTGCTCTTAACTGTTCAAATAAATCATTATTAGCTGATATCTTTTTAGCCTTAGTAGCTTCTTTTAGTATCACCTTTTCTTCACCTTTTAAAACTTTTACAGACCTATCATTTAATACAACCGTTGGATATTCTCCTTCTCTTAAGGAAATATACCCATGAGCTATTAATGTACTTATAAAACTTGCTAATTCATCTTTTGTATAATTCTTTACTATACCATAAGTAGATAGTTCATTGAATTTATACTGTAAAACCTTTTTTTGGGTTGACCCTCTTAGAACATCAACTATCATATTTACCCCAAAATCTCTCTTCATTCTATAGATACAGGATAACACCTTCTGAGCATCTATAGTTTTATCAACATATTCTCCTTCATTCATGCAGTTGCTGCAGTTTCCACACTCTTCATACTCTACATTTTCACCAAAATAATTTAGTATATACTTTCTTAAACATCCATTAAAATGAACAAAATCAATCATATATTGAAGCTTTTTGTATTCATTATTTTTTCTATCAGGTGATTGTATACTAGTTTCTATTAAATATTTTTGTGTAATTACGTCCTGTGGTGAAAACATTAGTATACATTCACTTACTTCTCCATCACGACCTGCTCTCCCTATTTCTTGATAATATCCTTCAATATTTCTAGGCATATTATAATGTATTACATATCTCACATTAGATTTGTCTATACCCATTCCAAAAGCATTAGTAGCAATTATAAGATTTACTCTATCATAAACAAAATCTTCTTGATTACTTTTTCTTTCGTTATCAGATAAACCTGCATGATACTTAGTAACAGATATGCCTTCCTTATTTAACTTATCATAAAGGTTATCCACTTCTTTTCTTGTGGAAACATATATAATACCTGATTGCTCCTTATTTTCCTTTATGTAGTTAAGTATATATCCAAATCTATCTCCCACCTTTAACGCATTAATCTTTAAATTTTCTCTATCAAAGCCTGAAACAAAAATGCTAGGATTATTTAATTCAATGAGTCTTACAATATCTTCTCTTACTTCCTCTGTAGCTGTAGCAGTAAAAGCTGTAATTACAGGTCTTTTAGGCATACTTTTTATGAATTTTGATATATATCTATAGCTTGTTCTAAAATCATGCCCCCATTGTGAGACACAGTGTGCTTCATCTACAGCTAACTGTGATATATTTAATGATTTCATTAACTCACAAAATTCTAATGATTCCAATCTTTCTGGAGCCACATATAAGATTTTTATTTCATTTGATTTTAATTTAGACAGTATTTCTAAAATATCACTTTGTGAAAGTGAACTATTTATATATGCTGCACCTATTCCTAAGTCCTTTATGTTATCTACTTGATCCTTCATCAAAGAAATTAGCGGAGATATTACAAGGGTTATTCCATCAAACAATAATGCTGGAATCTGATAACAAATAGATTTTCCTCCACCTGTTGGCATTATAGCCAAAGTATCATTTCCATTTAATATACTTTCTACTACAGATTTTTGAGCTTTCCTAAATTCTTTGTATCCATAGTATTTCTGTAGAGCTCTTAAAGCTTTATTTATCAATGACTTCACCTCTGTTTATAAATAACTTACTGTTAAAATTATACCACAATATATTTATAAGCATATCCATAGATCATATTTATAGACACAATTTTTAAAAATATGCATGAGTTTGATACCTATAAATTTTAACTTGTTCACAATACTATAGATTACATTAGCAATAACATTCAGTAAATTATTTATATTTTTCACTTCTTCTTTTTATAGATATCTTTCTTTCTCATAAACATCCTCCTTCCTAGTTATAAATAAAATCTACTTATTACGTTTAGGAGTACGGGGACGCAAAGTTTTCTTCATGCGTTGAGAATCTTTAGTTTCCATGAATTCAGGCCTAGAAATCATAGCCCACCAAGGTGCTCGCACAAGAGTATCTTTAATAATAGATAAACTTAAAGGAGTCACTGGTGATAAAAAAGGAATACCAAAAGAACGAAGTTTAACCATATGGATCAAGATTATAAGAAGTCCTATAAATATTCCATATAACCCCAATGCACCGCTAAGGATTATCATAAAGAAACGAAGCATACGGATAGTTGGTGTTAAATTAAATCTGGGAATAATAAAAATTGCAATACCTGTAATTGAAACAACGATAACCGTTGCTGCTGACACAATACCAGCCTGTACAGCAGCCTGACCTATGACCAATCCACCAACAATACTCACGGTCTGCCCCGCCACTCGTGGCAAACGAGTACTGGCTTCTTGTAATCCTTCGAAAAAAATCTCCATAAGCAAACTTTCAACAAATAATGGAAAGGGCACACCTTCCCGCGAAGAAGCTATACTAAGCAATAAAGGTCTGGCTACCATTACTTGGTGAAAGGTTAAGAGAGCAATATAAAAAGAAGGTAAAAGCAACGCTATCCCTAAGAACAAATAACGTATAAATCTAATAAATGAAGCTGATATATAGTTACCATAATAATCTTCAGTGGCTTCCATCATTTCAACAAAGGTCTCTGGGGTAATTAGTGCCATAGGTGTGTTATCTACAAGAATCCCCACATGCCCTTCAAGTAAGCCAGCAGCCAGTCTATCAGGTCTTTCTGTAACTCCAAATTGAGAAAAAATTGAAAAGGAATTGTCTTCTATGAGTTCTTCAATATATCCACTTTCAAGTATTGCATCTATGTCAATTCGAGAGATTCTTTGTCGTACTTCCTCCACCAAAGAATCTTTTACAATACCGTCTAGATAAGTAATTACTATATCAGTTTTTGACAAACGCCCAACCTTCATATTCTCCATTTTTAACTTGTAGGTTTTTAACCTTCTTCTTATCAAACTTATATTAGTACGTAAATCTTCCGTAAATCCATCACGCGGTCCTCGAATAAGAGGTTCTACTGTGGGTTCTTCTACATTCCTCTTATCAAATTTTCTTAAATTCATAGAAATTGCTTGCTGTTCTCCATCAATCAATAAAACAGTATCCCCTGAGAGTATACATTCTACAACATCCTGAATATTTATACCTAATTTTATATTTGATGTTGTAATTACTTGATTTTGGAGAAAACTTTGTATTTGACCTACCTGAATATTTTCAGGTTGTATTGCAGTTTTGCCATAATTCAGCAAAGGTTTTAATATATCTGAGTCAATCAATTCGATATTCACAAGTCCATCTATGAAAATGAGCACTCCTTTTTTTGAGCCGCCAATTTCAATTTCCCTGTACACCACATCGAAGGTTTTATCAAAAATTATTTTCAATTGTTGAACATCATTTGTTAAATTACCGCTAAGTATTTGATTTATTATAGAATTGTCATTTTGATTGGATGTTGTCGTATTACTTGGAAACTCATTTGTTGGTCCTTCCATTTTACTGGCTGCCTCCTCCTACAAATTACACTTATACAAACACTGAACTTTTATTGTTTATAAGTACATACTCTCTATTTTGTGTTAGCCTTGTTCTTATTATAAATAATTATATTTATTTTTCTCTATATGTTAGTTTTTATTCCACTCTAACTTTCTCTGCCTGTATTTAATTTAAACCCAGTTAAACAAAAAAATATAAGGAATAGGTTTTACTCCTATTCCTTATATTAATATAAATTTAAATCTAGTATTCTATAAATTTAAACTGTGTAACATCAAACAACCCTTGATCTGTAACTCTAATTTCTGGGATAACCGGTAATGCTAGAAATGATAAAGTAATAAACGGATCTATTTTCTCATTAATTCCAAGGCTTTTAGCTTGTTCAAGCATGTTTTTTAGAGTATATTCCACAAACTCTGCAGTGTTATCACTCATAAGCCCTGCTACTGGCAGCTCTAGTGTACCCATTATCTTTCCATTACTTACAACTGTGTACCCACCATTTACTCTCTTTAGTTCTTCTATTGCAATTAGCATATCCTCATCGTTATCCCCTATAACAATAAGATTATGTGAATCGTGCGCTACGGTACTTGCTATAGCTCCATTTTTAATATTAAAGTTGCTTACTATGCCAAGACCTATATTTTTTGTTGCTTTATGCCTTTCTACAACAGCAATCTTTGAAAAATGTTCATCTTGTACAAAGACTCCATCAACAACTTTAACTTCTGAAACTTCCTTTTGCGTTATAAGTTCATTGGATGTTAACCGTATAATTGTAGCTTTATTGCTTTTTAAATTTATTTTTAAGTCATCTGTAGTAATGCTTGGAATTCTTACCGTATTAAAAACATTCCTATCTTCTATTTTTGATGAAATATCTATACATAATTTTTTATTTTCATATACGGTTTTCCCACGATATAGCACTTTATCAATATCAAAATCTTCAAGACTGTTTAATAGTATTAGATCAGCTGAATATCCAGGTGCAACGGCACCAAGTCTCTTGAGCTTATAGCATTGAGCTGAATTAATAGTAGCCATGCATATAGCCTCAATTGGATCAACTCCACAGGATATTGATTTTTTTACATTATAACTTATATGTCCATATTCTCTTATATCTTCTAGATGCTTATCATCAGTACAAAATATACATCTATCAAAGCCTATATTATTTGCTAATAATCCCTTCACAATATTATTTAGATTTTTAGCTGCAGAACCTTCTCTTATTTGTACATACATGCCTAATCTAAGATGTTCTATTACTTCCTCTATAGTTGAACATTCATGGTCTGTTAAAATTCCTGCAGCACGATAGGCATTAAGTTTAGCTCCAGTTAAATTAGGGGAATGCCCATCAATGATTTTGTTATCAAATAAGTCTATTTTTTTCAACATTGCTTCATTACCACTAATTACAGATGGGTAGTCCATCACTTCACCCAAACCAAGTACTCTATCATTAGATAAAAAAGCTTCGATTAATTCAGCACTTAAATCTGCACCATTATTTTCAAAGGGTGTACTTGGAACACAGGACGGCATCATAAAATAAGAATTTAAAGGCAGTGATTTTGACTGATTTAACATAAAGTTAATACCGTTAACTCCACATACATTAGCTATTTCATGAGGATCCGCAATAATAGTGGTTGTTCCATGTGGAAGCACTGCCTTAGCAAACTCAGATGGAGTAACCATAGAAGATTCAATATGCACATGACTATCAATAAGACCAGGACAAACAAACTTTCCTTCAGCGTCAATTTCATTAGCACCACTGTAGCTTCCTATTCCAACAATTTGATCCATAGAAACTGCTATATCCGCCTTAACTATTTCTTTTGTAAATACATTAACTATATTAGCATTTTTAATAACTAAGTCCGCTTTTTCATCCTTCATAGCAACCTTTATTCTTTTTTGTTTCATTTCTACGCTCATATATATTTCTCCTTTATATAATTCTCTATTAATTTTATTATATTATGTTAGTATATATGGAAATAATGCAATTTAAAATTGAAATTATTAAATTTCGGGCATGGTTATATAAAAATAAACCCATCCAGCTTTACGCTGAAAGGGTTTATTCAAACACTAGAGTTACTTTACGCTCCAAGATATGCATTTTTTACATTATCATCATTTAAAAGTTCACTAGCATTTCCTTCCATTTCAATGCATCCATTTTGTATTACATAGGCTCTGTGGGCAATCTTAAGTGCCATAAGTGCATTTTGCTCTACCAATAAAACTGTAGTACCCTTTTCATTTATATCTTTTACTATAGAAAAAATCTGTTTAACTATTAAAGGTGCAAGTCCCATAGATGGCTCATCTAGAAGAAGTAACTTAGGTCTTGCCATTAATGCACGTCCCATAGCAAGCATTTGTTGTTCTCCACCTGAAAGAGTTCCTGCCATTTGCCATTTACGCTCTAAAAGCCTTGGAAACATTTCAAATATTTTATCATAATCTTTTTTAATCTCAAGTTTATCTTTTCTAGAATATGCCCCCATCTCTAAATTTTCCATAACAGACATATTCATAAAAACTCTTCTTCCTTCTGGTACATGGGATATTCCAAGAGTTACAACATCATGCGCTTTTATTTTATTTATTTCGTTATCTTTAAATATAACTTTGCCATTCTTTGGTTTCAAAGCTCCAGAAATAGTTTTAAGTGTTGTGCTTTTTCCCGCCCCGTTAGCTCCTATTAATGTGACAATTTCACCTTGATTTACTGTTAAATTTATTCCTTTTAACGCATGAATAGCTCCATAATATACATTTACATCAACTAATTCTAGCATTCCTCTTCTTCACCTCCAAGATAGGCTTTTATAACCTTAGGATCATTCTTTATTTCTTCTGGAGTTCCTTCCGCAATAAGTTGTCCATACTCTAATACGTATATTCTGCTGCATACAGACATTACAAGAGACATATCATGTTCTATAAGGATAACAGTAATGTTGAATTTATCTCTTATCCACATTATAAGATCTGTAAGTTCTTTGGTTTCATTAGGATTCATACCTGCAGCTGGTTCATCAAGAAGAAGAACCTTTGGGTTTGATGCAAGGGCTCTTGCTATCTCCAATCTTCTTTGTTCTCCATAAGGTAAATTTTTTGCTAATTCATCTTTCTTATCTGCAAGATTGAAAACCTTAAGTAACTCCATTACCTTTTCATCAGCGGCCTTCTCTTCTTTATAGAAAGCAGGTAATCTAAAAAAGGAGGAGAAAAGTCCATATTTAGTGTTTTTATGAAATCCTACTCTTACATTTTCCCCTACAGTCATATCGTTAAAAAGCCTTATATTTTGAAATGTTCTTGATACACCAGAAGCAGCTATTTCATAAGGTTTCATATTTTTTATAGAAGTTTCTTTTTCAAGATTATAAACTATATCTCCTTCTGTTGGATCATATATACCTGTAAGCAAGTTAAAAAGGGTGGTTTTCCCTGCACCATTTGGTCCAATTAAACCTATTATTTCTCCATGTTCTATGTTCATATTAACACCAGATACAGCTTTTACTCCACCAAAAAATCTAGACAAGTTATTTACCTTCAGTGCTAACATTTTGGAGTCTCCCCTTTCTTAAATAATTTTAATTTATAGTTCCCCATAAGTCCCTGAGGCCTATAAACCATTATAACAAACAATATAACTGAGTAAATTACCATTCTAAGTTCTGGTACGCTTTGGAGTACTAAAGATATTAAAGAGAGGGCTATAGCTCCTACCACTGACCCCATAATACTTCCCATACCGCCAAAAACTACAATTACAAGTATATCTATGGACTTCATAAATCCAAAAGCATCTGGTTTTATAAAGTAAAAATAGCCAGAATATAAAGCACCAGCTGTTCCTGCAAAGAAAGCACCGACACTAAAAGCAAGTACTTTATAAAAAGTAGTATTTACTCCCATAGCTTCTGCGGCAATTTCATTTTCTCTGATAGATATACAAGCTCTACCACTTTTAGAATTTATAAAATTTCTTATTAATATAATTGTTGCTGCAGTAACAAAATAGAGCCATGTCCAAGTAGTATTCTGAGGAATATCATTTAGACCACTAGCTCCTCCTACATAATCATTATTTAGAATTACAATTCTTACAATTTCTCCAAAGCCTAAAGTGGCTATAGCTAAATAATCACCTTTTAATCTTAATGTAGGAATTCCTATAATAATACCCGCTAGAGCAGCAACCACTGCTCCTAAAATAATTCCTGCAGCAAAGGTCATACCAAACTTTGCTGTAACCACAGCTGATACGTACGCTCCAACGGCCATAAAAGCTGCATGTCCTAGAGAAAATTGACCAGTGAAACCTGTAATAAGATTAAGACTTACTGCTAGTATTATATTTATTCCAATCACTACTATATTAAGTAAAATATATGAATCTACGATTTCCGCATTTATTAATACCTGTCCTAATATATATAGGAAAACTACCATGAATGCCCCAATTATATTATTTTTATTTAGTATTTTCATGCTAACCCTCCTATACCTTTTCTTTTACATTACGACCTAAAAGTCCATTAGGTTTTATTAACAGTATTAGTATTAGAATTGCGAAAGCCACACCATCTTTATATAAAGAGCCTCCATAAGCACTAACCATAGTTTCAGTCATACCAAGGAAATATCCTCCAAATACAGCTCCTGGTATAACACCTATACCACCAATTACAGCTGCTATAAAAGCTTTAAGTCCTGGAACAACTCCCATAAGAGGATTTATAGAATTATAATATACTCCTACTAGTACTCCTGCTGCACCAGCAAGAGCAGATCCAATGGCAAATGTGAAGGACACAGTTTTGTCAACACTTATACCCATATATTGAGCAGCTTCTTTATCCATAGCTACTGCTCTCATAGCCTTACCAACTTTTGTTTTGTGTATTACGTATTGAAGTACTATCATTAAGATAACTGTTATTAATATAATATAAATATCGGTAGTATTTAAAATTACTGACCCATTAAATAATTTTAAACTTTTATTTTCCAGTACCTGTGGAAAAGTTCTAGTCTCTGCTTTTACAAAATACATAGTTCCATACTCTAAAAATAAAGAAACACTTATTGCAGTTATTAATGCTGCTATTCTAGTAGAATTTCTTATAGGTTTATACGCTACTTTTTCAATTAAAATACCAAGAACCGCACACAACAGCATTGATATAATTAATGCTGGAAAAAAACCTAGATGAAGAGATGTTGTAACCGCAAATCCTATGTAGGCCCCAAGCATATATATATCACCATGAGCGAAATTTATTAGATTTATTATCCCATATACCATAGTATAGCCTAAAGCAATTAGTGCATATATGCTTCCTAAAGAAAGGCCATTAATAAGTTGCTGTAAAAACTGTTGCACTTTTTTCACTTCCTCCTTAAAAATATATCTATTAGCTCAATTATAAAGACAAGTTAAAAATTATTCATCCATATTAAATTAAAGACTCACTGAATTTCAATTAATACTTTTGGGGTAAAATTATAAATTTGGGTAGAGAGACCTCTACCCAAATAATATTATTGTGGTGCTAACTTCTTTAAGAATGTCTGTTCACCATTCATCATTTTAAGTATAGTTATTGATTTTATAGGGTTATGTTTGCTATCTATAGTAACTGTACCTGTAACTCCTTTAAAATCTTTAGTTGATGCAAGAGCGTCTTTAATTTTAACAGGGTCTGCTTCTCCGCTTCTCTTTATAGCATCTGCTAATAAATATGCCATATCATATCCAAGAGCGTTGAACGCATCTGGTTCTTTATTATACTTAGCTTTAAAAGCTTCCTTAAATTTCACTACTTCTGGTGCAGTATCTTTTGAAGAATAGTGGTTTGAATAGTAAACATCATTTAAAGCACTTTTTCCTGCTAATTCTAAAAGCTTTGGTGAATCATAACCATCTCCGCCAAGTATAGGCACATTAAGTCCTAATTCTCTGGCTTGTTTAACAATTAAGCCAACCTCTTCATAATATCCAGGAAGAAATACTACATCAGGATTTGTTCCTTTAATTTTTGTTAAAACTGCTTTAAAATCTGTATCCTTTGCCTGATATGCTTGTTCTGTTACAATATTGCCACCAAGTTTCTTATAAGTTTCAGTAAAGCTTTTTGAAAGACCTTTACTATAATCACTAGTACTATCTACAAGTAAAGCTGCATTCTTTTTGCCTAAGTCGCTATATGCAAAATTAGCCATATCAACCCCTTGGAAGGAATCACTGAAACAAGTCTTAAATACATATTCTCTTACCTTACCATTGCTGTCTACTGTAACATCATCTGCAGTAGCAGAAGCTGATATTAAAGGAACTTTGTTTTGTACAGCAATTGGGGCAGCTGCTTTTGTATTTCCAGAAGTAGCAGCTCCTAACATAGCAACTACCTTATTTCTTGTAGCAAGCTTTGTAGCTACGTTAGCTGATTCAGCATTTTCTGATTTGTTATCTACTTTAATTGCTTCTATTTGTTTACCTAAAACTCCACCGTTTTTATTTATTTCTTCAAAAGCAAGATCAATTCCCTCTACTAAAGCTTGTCCATATGTAGCTAGCGCTCCTGATAGCTCATAGTTTAATCCTACCTTTATTTTATCTGACTTAGCAGATTCACTTGTGCTTTTGCCACAGCCTGCTAATGAGCCTGTTACAAATAATGTTGCTAAAAGCAAGGATAACTTTCTTTTCATATTAAATTCTCTCCTTTATGTTATTATTTTCTTTTAAACGTTGCTTGATATAAGACTACCAATGAATAGCCCTATGATAACTTCCACTAGGCATGTACTCCGTCTAGTAGTTTCATAAAATTATAATACCATATTCATATATATGCATCATAATTTTCAAACATGTTGCCCCCCTTTGTAAAAACTAGTAGAGTAAAAAACTCTACGTGCATTAGAATACACGTAGAGGCCCTTCAACACTGTACCACTCTACTTCACTATTACCTTAAGATAATAGCCCTTTTCTACTTCTACTAAACCACGGTCCGTTAACGCAATACTACGTTATGACTTATAAATTTCAGTCATACAACTCTGAAGTGATTATTGCTATGAGCTTAACCCGGTTTTTAGCTTGTCCGATCCTCTGGAATTAGACCTAAAATAGTTTTATCTTCGTCATCATTCTCAAATTTTGAATATTTAACTGCTTTTCTCAGTCAAATAATTTATTGAAATTTTATCACAACATTTTACTCGTGTCAACTTATTCTATGAAACAAAAAATTATTTCCAGTGAACTTTATTCATTCTTGCTGTATTAATACAATCAAATTTAACTATTTTTAGCAGGATATATAGCTAAAAATACTTTTACTACTGAAAAGATAATATAATATAAAAAAACTAATGAATATAAAAGACCGCCTAAAAATTGTTAAAATTCAATTTTAAAGCGGTTCTAATATTCCTATTATTAAATTTTCCAGATATACTCTCCATTTTTGTTTATATATCTGGTTCTATTTTCAAACAAAACCTTTGCAATTCCATTATTAAATACCGATACTTCATCAAAAATAGGTTCTATGATAAATTTACATTCTTTATCTATATATCCCCATTTACCATTTACTTCTACTGATATTAAATCTTCGCTAATATCACCTACACTATCAAACTTTACATGAATTATTTCAGTTCCATGTTTATCTATAAAACCATATTTATCTTCAACAGCTACTGCTGCCAATCCTTCATAAAAATTTTCAGCCCAATCATATTTTGCAGTTATAACAATATCTCCCTTAGTATTTATAAATCCATACTTATCATTTAACTCAACGGCTGCTAGCCCTTCGTTAAAGTCATTAGCTGCAGAATACTTAGGTTCTATAGCTATATTTCCTGATTTATCTATGTATCCATATTTTCTACCAGTTTTTACTACTGCTAATCCTTCTGAAAAACCATAAGCATAATCATATTTAGGTTCTATAACTATAGTTCCCTTCATATCTATATATCCTAATTTTCCTCCTAGTTGTACCAAAGCCAAATCTTCTTTAAAGTCAAAGGCATCCAAAAACTCTGGCTCTATTGCTATATTCCCTTGTTTATCTATATATCCCCATTTATAACCTACTCTTACAGCAGCCAATCCTTGTGAAAAAGCATTAGCTTCATCATACTTAGGTTCTATAGTTATCTTCCCTTTATTATCTATATATCCTTTTTTACCATTTAGCTCAACAACAGTTAACCCTTCATTTGAATCATAAACATCATCATACTCAATCTTACCTAATAAGTTTCTGTCTTTATCTATAAATCCAAACTTTTCACCAATACTTATTACAGCTAGTTCGCCAAAAAACTCCTCAGCATAGTCAAATTGAGGTTCTATAATAATTTTTCCACTGTTATCTATATATCCATATTTTCCATTTAATTTTATTGGGTAAAGGGTCTTTTCTGCTTGCATATCAGTAATCTCCTTTTCATTAATCAAATAATCCACCTGTTTTTTTGTTCCTAATAGCTTTTTTTGTATTACCAATTTTTTTATCTGGTCTTAAATTAGCTCCATTTTGTAGACTTTTTTTCTTTTTTTCTTCAATTAGCTTTTTCATCATTTCAATATTTTTATCTGACATTTTTACTCTCCCTCGTCCCAGTATAAATTTTATAGTTATCTTCTCCAACCCACATTATACAATACAGTACGGTTTTATTCCAATATAATACGTTAAAAATAACATTCATAATTTGCAAATGTTATTTCTATTTAGTTATCTTATATCAATATTTTATTTAGTATTTTATCTTCTTCAATAATTTTTTTAGCAGTTTTTACATTTTCTTCTAAATGAATATAAGTATATCTACCAGGCTTTATTGATGCCGCAATTTCTACTGCCCTTTTAAAATCTTCTTTCTTCATTTTTAAAGTTTCCACATAATCAAAGAAACCTGTGTTTTTTAATATATTTGTAATTCTTTCAAATCTATGCTGTTGTACTTTAGCCATTATATATGTTGCTACCCCCACCTGTATGCCATGAAGCTGAGGCACCTGAAGAAACTTATCCAAAGCATGTGATATTAAATGTTCTGATCCACTAGCCGGAGAACTATTTCCCGCTATTTCCATGGCAATACCATTCATCGTGAGGGAGTCAACTAATTCCTTTAAAAACAAATCGTCTTTTACACTGGTAAATTCAGTTCTTACAAAACTATTTACTGCTTTTTTTGAAATCATTACAGCAAAATCATCTACAATAGCTTTTTTATTTTCTTCTTCAAATTTCCAATCATATAAAGCTGTTATATTAGACACTAAATCTCCTATACCTGAATATATAAATTTTTCTGGTGCACCTTTTATTACGTCTATATCAACTATTATTCCATAAGGAGTCTTAGCAGGTAACGAGGTTCTCTTTCCTTTTAACATAAGTGATGCTCCAGAGCTGGAAAAACCATCATTAGACGTAGATGTTGGTATGCTTATGAAAGGCAACTTTCTTAAAAAGCCCATATACTTCACAGCATCTATAGCTTTTCCTCCTCCAACCCCAATTAGAGCTTCTACATCGTTTGGAATTTCAAAAGCTCTTACGCCAATATCTTCAAAATCTATATTTGTAATAGTTCCTATATTGGCAACTTCTATTTGTTCTTTACTTATAGATTTTATGATAGTATCACCAAATAATTCGTATATTCCTTCTCCAAAATATATAGAAACTTTTTTAAACATTGCTTTTTTTATTAAATTACCTAGGTACTTTATGTTTCCCTTACCTACTTCTAATATGGATGGAATAGCTATTCTATGAGTTGTTCCTTTCATTATCCCACTTCCTTAAATAATTTTGTACCTTTTCCCATACTTCTGAAAAATTTTCAAATTTTATAAATTCTTTATTTTCTTTTTCTAGAAGTTCCACAAGACTTCCCTTTGCAAATACTACATCTGCAATAAGTGCTGCTTTAAGATCTGGCTCACTATCTCCCGCATAAAAAACCTTATTGTATTTTTCTTTTAATTTCTTTACAACCTTATACTTATCAATACCATATATTTCAGAGTAGAACTCACTACTTTCATCTAATACAAAATGAATTCCGTTATCCTTAAACACACCTTTATTTGAGTAAATTTCTACATCTTTTATTTCTTGTTTTTCAAAAACTTTCTCTATATAATAACTTGTTCCAGCACTTACTATAATAAAGTCTCCTCCTGCTAACCTAATATTATTCACAAATTCCTTAGCATAGGAATCAATAGATATCTTTAATATATCTTCATATATTTCCTGTTCGTTTCTTTTTATGTTTTTAAAAACATATCCTAAATAGTCTACATCTTTTATTTTCTTGGCCCTCCATTCTTTATATAATTCTGCACATTCCTCTTTTAAATAATCATCAGTTATAATCTTGTAAAAATCTTTTTTTGTAAGAGTTCCATCGAAATCTGATATAAATACAAACTTTTCCATATACATTCTCCTCTTATTCCTTATGTACTTTTATTCCCAATCTTTCCAAACTTCTGGTTTAAAACCTACTGTGGCAAGCCTTCCATTTCGTACTATAGGGGTTTTATACAATTTAGGATTATTTATAAGTATTTCTTCCTTAACTTCGCTATTTCTAATAAATTGAAGGTTTAATTTTTTATATTCTTTTACTTCACTATTAATCAGATTTGTTAAACCTACTGAAGCTTTAACACTATCTAACTCACCTTTGCTTAGGCCCTTCTTAGTTAAATCAATTAATTGATATTTAATTTTTCTTTCTTTAAAATATCGTTCAGCCTTTTGGGTATCAAAACATTTCTTAACACCGAAAATTTGAATATTCATTAGTATGTCTTCTCCTTACAATTATTAACTTTAATTTTATCATAATTTTATTTACTAAAGCAAAGAATTAGTTTATGCGTATTTCTAATATACTTTCATATTTTGAGCATAGTAAAATAAATAAAGAACTTTTGAAGAATCTACTATAGATAACCACAACTTAAATTTAACTTATACGTAGGGATATATTACCAATGTTGAAGTCACATTTAAATATTTTTTTAT
>NZ_JABAIW010000031.1:0-60737 GCF_014231265.1 Clostridium sp. DJ247
GAACACGACGGTTAAGCTTCACCGTGCCGATGGTACTGCAGGGGAGGCCCTGTGGGAGAGTAGGTCGCTGCTAGGTATAAAGAGTACTAATTTTATATTAGTACTCTTTTATTGTTTAAGATAAATTTTTAACGTTATAAACAGATAAAGATGGGAATGTTAGAACGGGTAGTTATCAGATAAAATAAGTAGAGTTAGGTATGCTATTCTTTTTTATAGAATGCTACCTAATACTTTACCTATACTATCACTTATAACTATATCAGCTCTGTTATCATAAGATGTGGAAGATTTATTTATTAAAATTAATTTATTTCCATTAAAATAATCTACTAAACCTGCAGCTGGGTATACTACAAGTGAAGTTCCTCCTACTATAAGTACATCTGCATTCCTTATGGCTTCAACAGACTTATTTAAAACATTCATATTCAAGTTTTCTTCATAAAGCACTACATCTGGTTTTACAGTTGATCCACATTCATCACATTTAGGAACTATGTTTTCACTAGATACTATATAATCTAAATCAAAATGTTTTCCACATTTCATACAATAGTTTCGATGAATTGATCCATGAAGTTCAAATACATTCTTGGAACCAGCTAATTGATGTAAACCATCAATGTTTTGTGTTATAACAGCTTTTAATTTGCCCACACGCTCTAGTTCTGCTAATGAAATATGAGCAGCATTAGGCTTAGCGTTTTTATATATCATCTTTTTCTTATAAAAATCAAAAAAGTCTTCAGTATTTGAAATAAAAAAAGAATGACTTAGCATTACCTCTGGTGGATATGAAAAGTTATCTTTAGTTTTATATAATCCAGCTTCAGATCTGAAATCTGGAATTGATGATTCAGTAGATACTCCTGCACCACCAAAAAAAACAATGTTATTACTAGAATTTATAGCTGACTTTAATTCTTCATAAGACATAATATCACCTCTCCTATAATTATTATATCATATAAATAATTTCCATTTATAGAGAATTTATAAAAGTAATATGGACAAGAACTGTTGACAAATAGTTTTAAAGATGTTATAATATAAAAGTATTAAACCTTAATATATATGGCGCTATAGCCAAGTGGTAAGGCAGAGGTCTGCAAAACCTTTATCCCCAGTTCAAATCTGGGTGGCGCCTCCATAAAAACACTCCGTAAAATACGGAGTGTTTTTTTATTAACATACTACTGAATCTAATATTTCAATTTTACCTGTTTTAAAGTGAACTTTAACATTAGCGCCTATAGGAACAGTAAGCTTTGGGTATCCGTGACCAGATTGAAAGTTTAGTAGTGTTGGTTTATTTAGACTCAAGAGTCTATCTTCAATAACTTCATCCAAGGTTAAGCTTCTTTCATAATCAGGAAGTTCACATTTTGTAAATTGTCCCAATATAAATCCTCTACATTTCTGAAGTTTTTCTGCTAGAAGTAACTGAGTAAGCATTCTATCAATTCTATAGGGTTCTTCTCCAACATCCTCTACAAATAAAATTTTATTATCGGTATTAATTTCAAAAGGAGTACCTAAAGTACTACATATTAATGAAAGATTACCGCCAACTAGTTTGCCAGTAATATGTGGAATTGATGAATAGGACTTTACAGGAAATGTTTCAGGATTTTCTAGAATATAAGCTGCATTACCATTCATAAGTGTATTAAGAAAGCTTTCTAAAGTATACTTATCAGATAAACTAGAATTACACATAGGTGAATGAAAAGTTATTAAGTTACATCTACTGTTTATACTATTTAATAATGTAGTAATATCACTAAAACCAGCAAATATTTTAGGGTTGTTTTTTATGACACTAAAATCTATAAGAGGAAGAAGTCGCATAGTGCCATAACCACCCCTTACACATAGTATCATTTTAACATTCTTATCTACAAACATATCCATAAGATCTTTTGCTCTATCTTCGTCTTTCCCAGCAAGATACCCATATTTATCATAGATGTGTTTACCTTCTTTAATTTTAAAACCTAGATTTGTTATTAATTTAATGCTTTCTTGTATTTTTCCTTTATTTTCAGGTCCAGCAGGAGATACTAGTCCAATTGTATCCCCTTTTTGTAACCTTTTAGCTAACAAATTACCACATCCTTTATCTAAAATAATCCTTTTTTTCGTAATATAATTATAGCAATTAAACATATTACTGCAGCTAGACAATAAACTATCCAAAAAGCACTAGGACTATTGCTAAAGGGTATTCCATCTACATTCATTCCAAAAGAGCCAAAAATTATGTTTGGAATAGACATAACAATAGTTATAGATGCCAGTAATTTCATAACTATGTTAAGATTATTAGATATAACAGAAGCAAATGCATCCATTGTTCCACTTAGTATGTTACTATAAATATTAGCCATTTCTATAGCTTGTTTATTTTCTATAATAACATCTTCTAGTATATCTTGGTCTTGAGGGTATTTTTGTAGCAGTTCTAATTTTAACATCTTCTCTAGAGTAATTTCATTTGATTTAAGAGAAGTAGAAAAATAAACAAGGGATTTTTCTAATGATAAAAGCTGTATTAGTTCCTTGTTTTTCATTGACTTATGAAGTCGCTGTTCTATCATAACACTTTTTTTATCTATTTGTCTTAAGTATAATAAGTAATAACTTGCTATTCTATAGAGTATTTGAAGAATAAATCTGGAGCGTTTAAAGGTAAAAAAGGATTTAACCTTTCTGTCTATAAAATCCGTGAGTATTTTACTATTTTTTAAACATACAGTTATTATTAATGATTCTGTATGTATTATTGCTAAAGGGTATGAATCATATGTGAGTGAATTAGCTTCCATCTCTGTGAAGGGGATATCAACAATTACTAACAAATTGTTATCTTCCATATCAATACGAGATGTTTCTTCTTCATCTAAAGCAGATTTTAAAAAATCTAGAGAAACCCTAGTTTTCTTAGATATTAATAAAAGTTCCTCTTCGGAAGGAGCAACAATATTTATCCAGCATCCAGGTTCAATGGTATCTATTGATTGTAATACCCCTGATTCATCTAAAGTTTTGTAAATTGAAATCATATATTCCTCCTAGTTGTATTAGGTTATTTATAAATATATTATATTTGATAAAATATTTATGTATATATTTTATCATTAACTTAAATATATTAGAGTAAATTAATATAAATTTTATTTAATAATAGATAAAAATATGTGTAAAATATAGAAAAGGAAAAGAGTCTATGTATTCCCTTTTCCTTTTCTACTATAAAATTCAGTTTTTACTTGATTAAGAATAGATTCATTTTCAATTAAATCTAATCCAGTTAATGCAAGGGCCTGGGCTGACTTTAGAACTCTATCTTGTGCAAAGTAAGAGGTTGTTGCCATAGCAAACTCTGCTGATGGATAATTTGTATTTACATCTTCTGTTATTGATATATATGGATGAATACATGGTACAATATGACTTACTGTACCTAAGCTTAGTGATGAATTTGTATTTTTAGGAGGTTCTATTTCTATTATGCCACTTTCTTTTAGATTGTGACAGAATACCCTAGATAAGACACTGTTTGGTATAAGTTCATCATAAGGTAATTCATACAAGCAAACTTCTGAGTCAACATTCATTATATAGCTAGTAGTCTTAACCAACTCTCTAATTCTTTTCTCTATAGCACAGGCTGTAGACATTTCTGAAGATCTAATATAGAACTTAGACTCAGTTATTGATGGTAATAGATATGGAGAATCTCCACCCTTTAGTATAACTCCATCTATAGTAGAGTCATCTGTAAAGCCTTTTTCAAGAAGATTTAACGTGTTAAACGTAAAAAGGCATGCGTCCAGAGCGGAATGCCCATGGGATTTTCTATAAGTAAATCCTTGATTACTTCTATAAGTGATTTTTATAGGAAGGACTGCTTTAGATGATCCGCTTTCAGCCGTTACTATATCAGGATGTGCCATAAGAACTACATCAATGTCATCAAAGGTTCCTTGTTTTGTCATTGTTACTTTAGAACTTCCTATAAATTCACCAGGACAGCCTAGTACGATAACACTGCCTTTTTCTTTAGGCAATACCTTTGCTAGTGATATAGCTGCCCCAAGTGATATAGAAGATATTAAATTATGGCCTGATATATGCCCTAGATCTTTAACAGCATCATACTCGCATATATAACAAATTTTAGGGTGACCTGTACCATATTGTGCATAGAAGGCTGTAGGCATCTCAAGGTAACCTTCCGTAACATTAAAGTTATTACTTTTTAGCATATTTACTATGTAATCATAAGCTTTATACTCATGAAAACTTTCTTCAGGATTTTCATAAAGGTATGTTGATAGTTTTAAAATATCTTCCTTAAGAGTATTGAGATGGCTAATTATTTCATTTTTCATGTAAATACCTCCAGTAACATTATTTAAAAAATGTAACTTTATTCACTTGTAAATTTTGTAAAATATGTCTAAAATAAATATATGTCTATTTGATAAAATTTTTAAGTGGGGAGTGATTAGTATAATATTATTTAACAATCAAAAGATTAAATTTAAAATTTTATTCTTACTTTTATTTATTATTAGCAGTACCACAAAGGTTTATGCACAAGGTAGTTATCAGAGATATGGAGGTACTGATAGATACGATACGTCTATGAAAATTATGGAGGATTTTAATTCTAAATCTGGCTATGCAATACTTGCTTCTGGTGAGAATTACCCAGACGCTCTCTGTGCGGCTCCTTTATCAAAAAAATATGATGCACCTATAATACTTACTACTGAGAAAATTTTAGATAGAAGAGCTACTGAGCAACTTAAAAATTACAATATATCTAAGGTGTTTGTAATAGGTAATTCAATATCTAAAGATGTTGAAAATGCTATCAATAGTATGGGAATAAAATGTGAACGTATAGGTGGAAAAGATAGATACGAAACAGCTACTTTAGTTGCAAACTATGTAGGTATAAAGGATAGAATTACAGTAGTATCAGGTGAAAATTATCCAGATGCGTTATCCATAGCACCTATTGCTGGAATTATGGACATGCCTATTATACTAGTGAGTAAAGACAACATACCTGATTCGGTAAAAAGCTTATTAGCAAGTAATAATATTACTAATACATACATAATAGGATCAGAAGGATCTATAAGTGAAAGTGTGAAAGCTCAGTTTAAGAATTCTGAAAGAATAGCTGGAATAAACAGGTACGACACAAATCTCCAGATAATAAGTAGGTTTACAGATGTATTAGATAAAAATAATGTATATATTGCATCAGCAGCAAATTTTCCAGATTCTCTTTCTGGATCAGCGTTAGCACAAAAAAGTAAATCACCATTAATATTAGTTAATGATGATATCAATGAGGATGAGCAAAATAAAATTAAGAGTATACTATCCTCGGCTAAAAAAGTTTATATATTAGGTGCAGAAGGTGCTGTTTCTTTAAGAAGCTTATACTTAATAGGATTAGAAAAGAAACCACCAGAGCCAGAGAAACCTAAGGGTCCTCAACCTCCTGAATGGACAAATTCCTTCAGTGTTATGAATACTTCAGAAACTAATAGAGTATATATAAAGCAATATGCAAGCTCCTCTGCACCTAATGTTGGATCAACCTATGGAAGCCTTCCAGAGGTGAAGGTGTTAGATAGCAAGGATGATTATTATTATGTAGAAGTGTTAGATTATGACACATTAAATTATATTAAAGGTTATGTACCTAAGAACATGGTAAAGACAGTAACACCTACAGGATCATACAATATACTAGTGGATAAAGGAAAGCAGAAAGTATATATATTTAATGGCAAAGATTTAGTGAAAGAAATTATGTGTTCTACTGGCACGGATGATACACCTACTCCATCAGGAAGATTTTTAATAGGCGGTAAGGGCCCATCTTTTTATGCATCAGATACTGTTATATGTTATTATTGGACAAGGATAGATAATAATTTTCTATTCCATAGTGTTTTATATAATTTAAGTGGATACCCTATAGAAGCTGAATATGAAAAACTAGGATTAAAGGCATCACATGGTTGTATAAGGTTACCTATAGATGATGCAAAATGGATTCAGGATAACATACCAATTGGTACGCTTGTTACAGTAAAAGATTAATAATAGTATTGAACTCAGTGTAATAAAAATTTTTATTACACTGAGTTCAATTATTTTTGTGGACAAAATAAATTTATAGGTGTAAGTGAATATTATATACTATAGGAGGCAAAAATTTAAGATATCAATAATTTCGATAAGAGGGGGATATCAAATGAAAAAACAAAGCTGTATTATATGCGGAAAGCCTCTAAACAATGGTATAATTATATATGGAAGAAGAATCTGCAAATCTTGTGAAGAAAGAGTTATAAATTCAGATGTTAACACAGATTTTTATTCCTATTATAAGGATTGTATACGAAAGTCCATTGTACAATCTGTCATAAGAGGAGAGGAAATAAATTGTCAGAATTACCACTTGTAGAAGGTGTTTTAAGATACATTAAAGAAAATAATATTTCTTTCTATATGCCTGGGCATAAGGGTGGAAATGGTTTTATGAGTACTCCAGTAGGTAGGGAGTTTATAGAAAATTTTTTAAAGTGTGATATTACAGAAGTAGATGGAGTAGATAACCTTCATAATCCAGAGGGTATAATTAAGGATGCTGTTCATATGTTAACATCCTTTTATAAAAGTAAAAAATCTTACTTTTTAGTCAACGGAAGCACATCAGGAAATATGATTATGATATTTAGCAGCTTTAATGAAGGGGATAAGATACTTGTAGAGAGAAATTGCCACAGATCTATATTCAATGCTATAATAATGAGAAAACTTAAGCCTGTATATATAAAAAATAAAATAAGTGAGAGATTAAATGCTCCTTTATCTTTAGATTTGGAGCATTTTTCACAGGTTATAAATAATAATAAAGATGCCAAAGGTATTATTATTACATATCCTAATTATTATGGGGTATGCAGCAATTTACAGTACATAATAGATAAGTGCAAAAAGCTTGGAGTAAAGGTATTAGTAGATTCAGCCCATGGATCTCATTTTGGTATTCAAGATGATTTGCCTAAAAGTGCTGTTAAGCTAGGAGCAGATATGATAGTAACTAGTGCGCATAAGACTCTTTGCAGCCTAACCCAAACATCATATCTTCATGTAAATAATGGACAAGATATTGGAGTGGTAGATTTTTATTTTAGTGCATTTTCAAGTACAAGTCCTTCTTATTTATTCTTATGTGCTATGGATTATGCTAGATTCTATTTAGAGAACTATGGTAGAGAACAGTATGAAAAACTTCTGGGTATAGCAAATCACTATAGAAACAAAATAAATAGATTGCATGGGATTCATGTAATTGGAAAAGAAGATATAAGTAGATTTAACGAAGAGGTTTATAATAGTAATGAGAATAGTATTAACAAATTAGATTACGTCTCAAATATAGATATAAGCAGGTATGTATTAAACCTGGATAAGAAATATAGTGGTCATTTGTTAGAAAAATATCTTAGAAATAATGGTATTCAAGTTGAAATGAGTGATAGTTCAAATGTAGTAATGATTTTTTCACCCTTTAATGAGACGTGGGAATTCAAGAAATTATATGATTGCTTAAAAAAGTGTGATCTTACTAACATAAAATCTGAAAATATAAAACCAATACAATCTGAAATTCCGAAAACAGGTCTTTTGCCTTTTGAAGTTGTGAATAATGAAAAAGAGCATGTGGATCTAGATAAGTCTTTAGGGCGGATAAGTGCCGATAGTATAGTACCTTATCCTCCTGGAATTCCAATTGTAACTATGGGAGAGATAATTGATAAAAATTGTTTGGAATCTATACATTATTATAAAACTAGTGGTGTAGATATCTTAGGTATAGATAAACAGCAAATAAAAGTAGTTAAAAAGCTTTAGTTTGTATTAGTGGAGGGTAATAACAATGAGTTCAAAAAAAGGGAAGGTTATAGTTATAGAAGGCTGCGATGGTAGTGGAAAAGCCACTCAAACTCAAAAACTATATGATAGATTAGTTTTAGAAGAATATAATGTAAAAAAAGTAGAGTATCCAAATTATAATAGTCAATCTTCAGCTTTAGTTAAAATGTATTTGGGAGGGTGCTTTGGAGATAAGCCTGAGGATGTAAATCCTTATGTGGCATCTACTTTTTATGCTGTAGATAGATTTGCGTCTTATAAAATTCATTGGAAAGAGTTTTATGAAGATGGAGGTATAATAATAGCAGACAGGTATACTACGGCAAATATGATACATCAGGCTTCTAAAATCAAGGATTTAGATGAAAGAAATAAATTTTTAGATTGGTTATGGGACTTTGAGTTTAAAAATTTCCAATTACCTATTCCAGATTGTGTTATATTCTTAGATATGCCACCGGAATATAGTAAGGGACTCATGTCTGACAGAGCTAACAAAATAACTGGGGATGATGATAAAGACATACATGAAAAAGACTATAACTATCTAGCTCATTCATATAATAGTTCAAAAGATGTAGCTAAAAAATATAATTGGCACAGAGTACAGTGCATAAAAGATTGTAAAATTAAATCTATTGAAGATATACATAATGAAATCTATGAAAAAGTAAAAACAATAATATAATTAGTAAACTTATGATAAAATTAATATAAATAGTTTTAAACATAATCTAATATATTAAATTTAAGATATATATAATGGGGTAAAATAAAAAGGAGATGAGAAGATGAAACTTGTTATTGCTATAGTTCAAGATGATGATGCGGGAGATGTTATATCTAATATAACCGATAAAGAATTCAGAGTAACTAAGCTAGCTACCACAGGAGGATTTTTAAAATCGGGTAATACCACACTTATGATTGGTGTAGATGAAAAAGATGTAGATACGGTTATATCAATGATAGAAGAAGTATGTAAGACAAGGGAGCAAATCGTTACATCGCCTTCTCCAGCTGTTGGTACAACGGGAGCTTATATACCATACCCACTAGAAGTAGAAGTTGGTGGAGCTACTATATTTGTAGTTGATGTAGATAAGTTTGTTAAGATTTAAAATGGAGGTGTAGAGCATTGAGTTTTGATGCGATAATAGGGCATGAGAATATAAAATTACAAATTGTGAATTCAATAAAAAATAATAGGTTTTCTCATGCTCATATTATTGTAGGTGAAGATGGTATAGGGAAGAGTCTTATAGCAAAAGACACTGCTATAAGGCTCTTAGGAAAATGGAAACAAAAGCAATATGCAGATATAGTAGAGTTTAGACTTGCAAAAGATAAAAAGTCTATTGGGATTGATGAAATAAAAAATATAATAGTAGAAACTAATAAGAAACCCTATGAAAATGATAGAAAAGTAATTATATTATATCAGGCTGATACTATGACAGAAGCGGCACAAAACGCATTTTTAAAGACTATAGAAGAACCACCCAATGGAATTTTTATAATACTTTTGTGTGAAAAATTGGATAACATATTAGATACAATAAAGTCAAGATGTCAAATATATAAGCTTAATAGATTAAATGAAGATGAAATGAGGGCTTTTTTAAATACTAGATATCATAATAAGTCAGAGGAAGAATTAAAAGTAATTGCTGCCTTTAGTGATGGTATACCTGGTAGAGCTGAACGATTTACAGAAGACAACTCACTGCGGGAAATGCGGGATACAACAATACAAATCTTAAGAAATATATGTGAAAATACATTAGATAAGGTATTAATACACGAAGATTTCCTTTTAAAATATAAAAATGAATGGCAAGAGCTTTTAACTTATTTTCTTTCATATATAAGAGATACTTTAATATACAAGGAAACTGGAAACAAGGATATAATAATAAATGTAGATAAGATAAAAGAAATAAAAGATATAGCAGAAATGTTTTCCTTTAACAAGTTAAATGATATTATTAATATTATAAAAGACACTAGAAAAAAACTAGAAAGAAACGTTAATGCAACATTAGTATTTAATTCTATGTTGGTGAAAATGCAGGAGGTATGACATGGTAACAGTCGTAGGAGTTAGATTTAAAAAAGCCGGTAAAATTTATTATTTTTCACCAGGCGAATTGAAAGTAAATAAGGATGATAGTGTAATAGTAGAAACGGCAAGGGGAGTAGAATTTGGTCATTGTGTTATAGCACCTAAACAGATCGATGAAAGTGAGATAGTATCTCAACTTAAGAGTGTAATAAGAATAGCAACTGATGAGGATATAAATAAGCACAGAGAAAATAAAGATAAAGAAAAAGAAGCTTTTGAAATATGTTTAGAAAAGATTAAGCATCACAGCTTGAAAATGAAGCTTATAGATGTAGAGTATACATTTGATAACAATAAAGTAATATTCTACTTTACTGCAGATGGAAGAGTGGACTTTAGAGAACTTGTAAAGGACTTAGCAGCAATATTTAGAACAAGAATTGAATTAAGACAGATTGGTGTTAGAGATGAATCAAAGATGATTGGTGGACTTGGGCCTTGTGGAAGAACCTTATGTTGTTCTACATTTTTGGGGGATTTTGCCCCAGTATCAATAAAAATGGCAAAGGAGCAAAATCTATCCTTAAACCCTACTAAAATTTCTGGCATTTGTGGAAGATTAATGTGTTGCTTGAATTATGAACAAGAAACTTATGAACAAATCAGAAAAAAATTACCTAAGGTTCAATCTATAGTTAAAACTCCATACGGTAAAGGTGAAGTGGTTTCAAATTCAGTAGTAAAAGAAAGTGTAAAAGTAAAAATTAAGATTCAAGATGGAGAAGAAACTATAAAAGAAATACCAATATCAGAAGTAGAGCTGATTTCAGGAGGTTTTGAAGGAAGCGTTAGTGAAGATGAAATTAAAATAGATGTGGAAGTTGAAAATGTTGAAGATGCAGAAATAATTAAAGAGCTATTTAAGGAAGATTAGGAGGTAGAACATGAAGTCGGTATTAAAGGTCTGCAATATGAATACTGTCAGCGATGTGAATAAAATAAGAATGGCTATTTCAAATAATGAAGGAGTAGTAGCTTGTCAGATTAGCAAGGAAAAAGGGGAAGTAAGTGTAATATACGATGACTTTTTTGTAAGTAATGAACACTTAATTCAGTCCTTAGAAGACCTGGGATATGCAGTTTTGTAATAAAATAGCTTTAAAAATTTATATAAACGTGATAGAATATGAAGTAGATGTTAATCATCTAAACTTTTAAGGAGGTGTTACATATGGCATATAAAATTACAGATGCTTGTGTAAGCTGTGGAGCTTGTACTTCAGAATGTCCAGTTAACGCTATAAGTCAAGGAGATACTCAATTTGATATAGATGCAAGTGCTTGCATCGATTGCGGAAACTGTGCTAATGTTTGTCCAGTTGGAGCTCCAGTTCAAGAATAATTTAAGTTAAAAAGGCTGCTTTTATAGCAGCTTTTTTAATTTACAAGTACTATAAACATTATGTAATTTATAATTGTTACCATTAAAGGTTAACTAAGTTTATACGAATATTTATTATATAAGCATAAAAATTATAATAATATTTTCTTTAAACTTTACTAGGTGGAGGATAAATATGGATATATATGTTATTATTTTCATTATATTTGGAATGGGTTCTGTTATAGCAGGATTCCTATTAGAGGGAGGACATATAACAGCTCTTTTGTTACTTTCACCAGCGTTAATAGTATTTGGTGGAACAGCTGGTGCGGTTGGACTTACGTTTCCTTCGGAAATTTTAAAAAGGTTGCCAGGGATGATTAAGGTGCTTATGAATCCTAAAAAAGTAGACATGCCAGCACTTGTAGCATATTTTAGAGATGTATCTTACAAAACTAGAAAAAATGGGTTGTTAAGCCTTGAGGGAGAAATATCCGCCGATCCTAATTTAGACCCTTTTATTAAGAAGGGACTTCAATTGGTAGTGGATGGTGTAGATCCTCAAGCCGTTAGAAGTATTTTGGAGTTGGAACTAGAATCTACCTCTGAGAGACATAGAAAATCTGCTGCAATATTTGAACAAGCTGGTGGATATTCTCCTACTCTGGGTATTATAGGTACAGTAATGGGATTAGTTCATATTTTAGCTGATTTATCAGATCCCAATACTTTAGGACCTAAAATTTCTGCTGGATTTATAGCTACATTATATGGTCTTTCATCTGCAAATCTCATATTTTTACCAATAGGTAATAGATTAAAAGCATTAGATGATAAGGAATTTATTGAAAAGTCACTTGTAATTGAAGGAATATTATACATACAAGAAGGAATAAATCCTAATACTATAGCAGAAAAATTAAAAGGATTCTTGAATAAAGATGAAGTTGCTAAGTTCGAAGGAATGGACGGTAAGGCAGAGATATGAAGAAAAAAAGAGAAGAAGGACATATGAATCACGAACGATGGCTTCTCAGCTATTCAGATTTTATGACTTTACTTATGATACTTTTTGTTGTATTATACGCTATGAGTAATGTAGATAAGGTAAAATTTAAACAACTATCTCAATCCCTTAGTATAGCTATGGGGGGAGGGAAGTCTGTCATTGCAGTACAAGATGGCGTTGATACAACACAAGATATGAAATCATCAGAGACTGAACTACAGCAGGTACAAGAGGAGCAAAAACTAGAACAGCTAAAAAAGCAAGTAGATTCTTATCTTGATAAAAGTGGAATGAAAGGCAGTGTATCAACACAAATTGATGAGAGAGGTCTTGTAGTCAGCTTAAATGATACATTGTTTTTTGATACCGGAAAAGCAGAAATAAAGCCTGAGTGGCAAAAAAAACTTATAGAGTTAGGAAAAATACTTAATCAACTTAATAATTATATGAGAATAGAGGGACATACAGACAATGTGCCTATAAGAAATGGAGAGTTTGGTTCAAATTGGCAGTTATCTTCAGTTAGAGCAGCTAATGTTACTCAATTTTTAATTGATAACTCTAATATACCACCTCAAAAGATGTCAGCAGTAGGGTATGGTGAGTATAGATCAATTTTAGATAACTCAACAGAAGAGGGAAGAGCTAGAAACAGAAGAGTTGACATAATAATAGTCAATAGTAAGTTTGATAAACTAGAAAACAAGGGTATAGGAAACAATCCTGTAACCAACGGTAAATAGTAAAAATCCTTGGGATATTAAATTGATTCCAAGGATTTTTATATTTATTTGACAATTTATATTGTATAAATAATAATTAATAAGTAATAGATACAACTAAAAGAATTAGTAAATAAATATGGAGATATAACTTATGGAATATAAATTATTAAAATCTGATGAAACTTTAGATGATTTACAGTTAAACGGTATACATGTTATACAAAAGAAGGATGCTTTTAGGTTTGGTGTTGATGCTGTGTTACTTGCTAATTTTGCAAGAATTAAAAACTGTGCAAAAGTGATAGATTTATGTACTGGCACAGGAATAATACCATTCATTTTAGCTGGAAAAACAAAAGCTTCGCAAATTATTGGAATAGAGATACAAGAAGAAATGGTTGAAATGGCTAAAAGATCTGTATTGTTTAATAAATTACAAGATAAAATAAAGTTTATACATAAAGATCTTAAGGATATAAATTTTTTAAAAACTATGCCTAAGGTTGATTTAGTAACTGTGAATCCGCCATATAAACTTAAAAATTCAGGTATTATAAATATTAATGACAAGAATGCTATAGCAAGGCATGAAATATGCTGCACCTTAGAAGATGTAATTAAAGCATGCAAGTCGGTATTAAATCACGATGGCAGAGTATATATGATACACAGACCGGATAGACTAGCAGATATCATATGTACAATGAGGACATATAAAATTGAACCTAAGCTTATACAAATGGTTCAACCAAATGTCAATAAAGCACCTAATATGGTGTTAATTGAAGGTCAAAATAATGGGGGGATGTTTCTAAAGTGGGAAAAACCTATATACATCTATAATTTAGATGGAAATTATACTAGTGAAATTGATGATATATATGGAAGAAAAACATACAACAAAGGAGAGGAAGCTAAATGAATATAGGTAAGTTATATATAGTACCTACACCTATAGGAAACTTAAAAGATATAACATTAAGAGCTTTAGAAACATTACAAAATGTTGATATAGTGGCTGCTGAGGATACGAGACAAAGCATTAAGCTTTTAAATCATTTTAATATAAAAAAGCCGTTAATAAGTTATCATCAACATAATGAACAAGGAAAAAGCGAAAATCTAATACAAATACTTAAGGATGGAAAAAACATAGCATTGGTTAGCGATGCTGGAACACCAGGAATATCAGATCCAGGGAGTATAATAGTATCTAAATGCATAGAAGAACACATAGATTTTGAAGTGTTAACAGGGGCTACTGCTGTCACAACTGCATTAGTGTATTCAGGTTTAGATACAACTAAGTTTACATTTAGAGGGTTTTTACCCAGGGAAAACAAGGATAGAAGAGCAGTAATTGAGGAATTAAAGGATAGAAGTGAGTCATTAATATTTTATGAAGCTCCTCACAGATTAAAAGACACATTAAAGTTTTTAAGAGACAACTTAGGGAATAGAAGAATATCTATTTGTAGAGAACTTACTAAATTGCATGAAGAAATTTTGAGACTGAGTTTAGAAGAGGCTGTAGAGTATTATACCGATAAATCAATTAAGGGTGAGTTTGTTCTTGTAATCCAGGGAAAATCACAAGAAGAGTTACTCAATGAGGAAATATCCAAATGGCAAGCACTTACTGTGGAAGAACATATTAAAAAATATATATTAGAAGGTATGGATAAAAAAAGTGCTATAAAAAAGGTAGCTAAAGATAGAAAGATATCTAAATCTGAAATATATAAGTATTCTATTGATTTATAAAGTATATAAAATATGAAAATCAGTTAATATGTTATGTTTTAATCTAAAAACTACTAAAATAAGTCTTCCAAATCTACTAATAATTATACAATGTTGTAAAAAAATCACGGTAATTTAAAAAAATTGACTTATTAACATTGAGATTTTATATATTCTAATGCTATAATAATAATATGTAAATTAATTACTAAAACTT
The DNA here is from genome assembly GCF_014231265.1 of Clostridium sp. DJ247. NCBI lineage: Bacteria > Bacillati > Bacillota > Clostridia > Eubacteriales > Clostridiaceae > Clostridium > Clostridium sp. DJ247. Next base: position 15,124 of record NZ_JABAIW010000031.1, read on the forward strand.
TCGTATTTTGTATATTTAAGATTTAATTACGAGTATATGTATTTTTATGAGTAATTAATTACTATAAAAGTTATGAAGCAATTTAACTAAAATTTTTATATTTAAAAGTGAAATTTTATTATATTAAAGTTTCATTTTTGGTTGTTTTTATTTGAGGAGGTAAGAAAATGAATAGGAAGACGGCATCTATTGCTATGGCTTTAACTTTAGCTTTAGCAATAAGCGGAAATGTTTTAGCTGCACCATCCAATACACCGACTTCATTGAAGCAGGTTCAAGATCAAAAACGTGACTTAGAAAGAAAAGTAGAACAATTGGATAGTGAAATAGTACATGTAATGCAGAATATTGATAAAAATAAAAAAGATATAGAGAATATATCTAAAGACATAAAAAAATCAGAAACAGATTTAGCTACTGCAGAAAAGAATATACAGGGACAGCAAGAGTTGTTTAATAAAAGAGTGAGAGCTATGTACATAAACGGAGTAGATAGTTATCTAGGTGTTATACTAGAGTCAAATAACTTAGGTGACTTTATATCAAGAATCGAAAATGTAAAAAAAGTAATAAATTTTGACAACAAAGCAATTGGTGATTTAAAAGATAAAAAACAAGCAATTTCAAAACAGAGACAAGCTCTCGATGAAAAAAATAAAAAACTTTTAACTTTAAAAGCGGATAATGAGAAAAAATTGTCCAAGCTTAGTAATGATAAAGCTAATCAACAACAAATGGTAAAAAATCTAGAAAATAAAGAAAAAGAGCTAGCAGCAGCTGGAATTTCAGACACAAGATTAGTGGCTTCAGCAGCAGATCAAGTACAAAAAATAAGAGCTGCAGCTCCTAGGATATCTAGAGGAGCAAGTGGGGGTTCGGTAACACCTGCATCATCCAGTTCAATAGTAGCATATGCATCAAATTTTATTGGAACACCTTACCAATGGGGTGGTACTGGACCAAGTACATTTGATTGCTCTGGTTTTACTAGCTATGTATATTCTCATTTTGGAATTAGTTTGCCTAGAGTTTCTGAAGACCAACAGAATGTAGGTACACCAGTAGCATCAGATAAGCTTCAACCAGGTGATCTAGTTTTCTTTGGATCTCCTGCGCACCATGTTGGAATATATGTAGGTAACGGAGCATACATACATGCGCCTCATTCCGGGGATGTAGTTAAAATATCTCCAATAAATAGATCCGATTATAGTGGAGCAAGAAGAGTTAAGTAAACATAAGAAAGGCTTACAAGTTATAAAATTTGTAAGCCTTTTTATGTTTAAATTTAAAAGTAAAAATCCCACAGTTAACATGTGGGATAAAAAATATTACTTATCACCTTTAAGTTCTTTTAAGCAGTTTTGGCAAATATTTTTTCCTTTGTAATTTACAACATCTCTTGCATCTCCACAGAATATACATGCAGGTTCATATTTTTTTAATATGATTTGTTCGCCGTCTACATATATTTCTAAAGCATCTTTCTCTGCTATGTCTAAAGTTCTTCTAAGTTCTATAGGAATAACTATTCTTCCTAGCTCGTCTACTCTTCTAACAACACCTGTTGATTTCATATTGTTATCCTCCTTTAATTACATCATTCGACATAAATCTAATTAAATAATAGCAAATATGACATTAAAAGTCAATATACTTTTTTAATTAATTTTACAAATTTCTTATTAAATTCCATCTATAGTTAATATACTACCAAATAATACAAAAGTCAATATGTTTTTATTGAAAATATATTTCTTGATATATTATAAAATGCAGATATATCAATGATTTATAGCATATACAGTAAATAAACCAAATAAATCAACTATATGAAAAAACAATATAAAATGTATATATAAAATAGTAATTATATGGATATCTATTATTTTATATGTCGAAAATCTAGATGCAAAAATATATTTTTAATCTTCATATTAAAAATATAGAAAATATAAGTTAAAATATAGATAAATAGTATTTTATTTATAGTAACTAGTGGAAAAAAATAATAGCTGTTTAGTATTGAGATAAGTAAAGAAATTAAAGATAGCATCAATGTAAAAAATAAGGAATTTTTTATATTATACGTCATATGGAGTTAATTACAAAATTTAGTATAAATTATTTGTACAATATTTTGTGTAAAAATCTATAACTTTATTGAGAATAGTAGAAAAAAATAGTCATATGAAAGATGTTATCCAAAGTTTTAACAAAACATATTAAAATTATTAACAAAGTTGTTTATCCACATTGTTAATAAGTATTGAAGAAACCTGTTAAAATTTAATATTATCAATAGTTATAAGTTATCCACAAAAACTGTTAATAAAAACGTGAAAACTGTGGACAAGTATAAAAGCATGTTTATAACTTATTAAGTTGATAGATTATAGATGAGGATAAATCATTTTTTAGAATGATTTATATTATCTAAAAAGGACCTGCAAATGCAGAGTCCTCTTTAGATATTTATATACTAATTCTGTTTGTATTTTTTCAATTCTTCATCAAGATTCAGTTCTTCTAGTTTCTTAAACTCATCTTCTAATGAATCTGTATTTCTTAAGTCACCTAAACCTTCAGCTAAGGCTTCTTTTCTTACTAATTTTCGTTCTATATCCTCTAAGTTAATTTTATTAGTTCCAGCATCAACGTTTGCTAAAATTTCATTAACCTTTTTACTTGCTTCTGCATTATTATATCTTGCAGCGGCTTCATCTCTATAGCTTCTAGTTTTTGTTATTTCTTCCTCAAGATCTCGAAGCTTTTGCTTTATTGCAACAGCCTTTTTTTGTGCATCTTCATAGCTGCTTTTTAGAGAGTTATAACTATTATCTGCCTCTATTTTTTTTGCAAGAGCTTTTCTAGCTAGTTCTTCGTTATTCTTGCTAAGAGCAAGTTTAACTTTTTCATCAAAGTCTTCTGAAGTCTGTTTAGCTTGTTTCATCTTTTTTTCAATTTCATGAACATTTCCTAAAATTTGTGCAGATGATAACTTAGCTTGATTTAAGCTTTCTTCCATATCTCTAATTTTCTGATCCAAAAGCTCTATTGGATTCTCCACTTCATCTAAAGCGTTGTTAACCTTTGATTTAAAAATATTGGAAATTCTTTTAAATATTCCCATAGAAAATATCCTCCTCTTATTATCTTCTTCTATATTTTTTTATTAATCTAATAACTATAATTAATATAATTATTAAGAATACAAATTTAAAGAAACCCAAAATAAAACTACCTATAGGATTATATCCACCATATCCATAGTTAGTATTATGGTTTCCCCAAGGTATTGGTATGGGGATGGGTATAGGTAAAAAGGATCTCTTTTTATTATTATCATAACTTGACCTCGGTGGATTAGTGTTAGTATTTGTTTTAGAATTATATTCACTAGAATTATTGGATTTATTAGGTGTATTAGAAAAACTACCTGATTTAAATCCTCCGCCATTAGATTTAGAACTTCCACTAAAAGAACCACTAGATGACTTTGGTGATGAAAAACCTCCAGATTTAAAGCTGCCACCAGAACTATGAGCTCCGCTACTTCTAGCAGCATAAGCTATAGAATAATTACTATTAACTGTTGCATGGCTAAATAATTCAGGACTAAATATATGAACAGATAGAAATACAAAAGTAAGCACTATACAACTTATAAAATGTTTTTTCTTAATTTTAATCCCCCCCCAAGAAGACACAATGATATTTCCCTAGTAATTATGTTAGCATATTATACATTTATATTGGTTATAAATAAGATTAAATTTCTAAATAATCAACTATGATAGTATTATATAGTAAAATATACTATATTACAATGATAATAAAACCTTATTTTATTATGTGATAGTCTATTTTAATTAAGTAAAAGAATAAATCATCAGATAGCTTCTAATATCTCCATATTTCTATAAAATGTGTTATATAAATTTATAATACTTAACTTGTAAAGGGGTTATATATACCGTATAATGTTATTATAATATAGTTTAGAAGGTGAAATATAAAGGAATAGTTAGTAAATCTTTTAAGCTTAAGTTGAATATTTAAAATATACCTGTGTTTATAAAGTTATACTTAGTTGAAAGTTTTATCATAGTATATTACATTTTTAGGAGGGAATAAAATTTATGGAAGATAAGCTTGGCATAGAATATATAAATAAAACTGCAAAAGAAATATCTAAGAATACTATTGTACCTTATGAGGATTTGCCTAGATATGATTTATTCTTATCTCAGGTTATAGATTATTTAAATGATAAGTTTGAAGGAGAGAAATATACTAATAACATAGTTCAAAACTATATTAAAAATGAGGTAATATCAAAACCAGAAGATGGAAAGAAGAGAGGTTATACTAAATTACATTTAGCTCAGTTGGTACTATTAAGTTATATGAGGCCTATTTTAACAACAGAAGAAATAAAAAAAGTATTTAATTTGGCCTTTAATGAGATAAATAATAGCGAAGATGATATAATTTCATGGGAAAAAGCTTATAAAATCTTTTCTGATATTCAAAAAGATAGTTTTCAAGAATTCCTATCAAAACAACATTTTGATGAAGAAAAGTTTAAGAAAATGACAGAAGACATGAATCTTACTACAAAAGATGAAGAAAGAATAAGAGTTTTTTTCTTGGTTATGACACTAATATGTCAAGCCAGTGCAGTGAAAAAGCTTGTACAAAATATAGTAGAAAGTTACAGAGATGAAAATGAAAAATAGCATATTTAAATAAAATGTTTATGTAAGCATCAAGTTTAGTACTTGATGTTTTTTCATAAATTATAAAAATAATGGTATGACATATATAACGCTAAGGAATAGTGATATATACTTTAATATATGCATATTCATGAATATACCATAAGTTATTTACTTATTATATAAGTTTAAATTTATGATATACACTAGAAAATTAGTTTAATATATTATATAATATATGTATAATTATACTGAAATAAGCATAAATATTATAAATGTATTAATCGGTGGGGGGATATTAAAATGTGTAGCTTAAAAAATAGAAGCTTTTTAACATTGCTAGATTTTTCTCAAGAGGAAATAAGTTTTCTTTTAGATCTTGCTGAAAAACTTAAGAAAGAAAAGAAGTCTGGAACGGAAATACAAAAACTTAAAGGTAAAAATATAGTATTAATATTTGAAAAAGATTCTACTAGAACAAGATGTGCTTTTGAAGTTGGTGCTCTTGATCAAGGTGCACATGTTACTTATATTGGTCCATCTGGAAGTCAATTTGGAAAGAAAGAATCTGTAGCAGATAGTGCAAGAGTATTGGGAAGAATGTATGATGGAATAGAATATAGAGGTTTTGGTCAAGAAATTGTTGAGACTCTAGCTAAATATTCAGGAGTTCCAGTGTGGAATGGACTAACAAATGAGGACCATCCCACTCAAGTGTTAGCGGATTTTCTAACTATAATAGAACAGTTTAATAAACCTTTAAATAAAATAAAGTTTGCATATGTAGGTGATGGAAGAAATAATGTTGCTAATGCACTTATGATTGGAGCAGCAAAAATGGGCATGGATTTTAGAATTGTATCTCCTATGGAGTTGTTTCCAGATAAGGAAAATGTAGATAGGTGCAGTGCGATTTCACAAGAAAATAAAGGAAGTATAACTATTACAGATAATGTGGATTCTGGAGTAAAAGATGTAGATGTTATATATACAGATGTTTGGGTTTCAATGGGAGAATCAGAAGAAGTATGGGGAAGTAGAATAGAACTTTTGAAGCCATATCAAGTAAATATGGACATGATAAATAAAACACAAAATAAAGATGTAAAGTTTCTTCATTGCTTACCAGCATTTCATGATACAAATACAGAAATAGGACTAAAAATATATGAAAAGTATGGTATTGAGTGTATGGAAGTTACAAATGAAGTCTTTGAAAGTGAGTATTCGGTAGTATTTGAACAGGCAGAAAATAGAATGCATACTATAAAAGCTGTTATGGTTGCTACGTTATGCGACTAGGCAAATAAAAATAGTATAGAAATAATTAAGTTTATTTTTATACTATTTTTATATGTAAAATTAGCAAAATATCATGTAATGTTAAGTTTGTGTAAGAAGGCAAATGCTTTGAGCTGCTATTCCTTCCTCTTTTCCAGTGAAGCCTAAACCTTCCTCAGTAGTAGCCTTTACACTTATTTTATCTATACTGATGTTAAGTGTATTAGCTATATTCAACCTCATATCACTTATATAGGGAGATAACTTGGGTTTTTGTGCAATTATCGTTGAATCTATGTTTCCAATTTTATATCCGGTTTCATTTATGATTTTACCTACTTTTTCTAGAAGTATTAAGCTTGATATATCTTTATATGACTTACTTGTATCTGGAAAGTGAGCACCTATATCTCCAAGTGCAAGAGCACCTAATAAGCTATCCATTATTGCATGTAAAAGTACATCGGCATCGGAGTGTCCAAGTAATCCCTTAGAATGAGGGATTGTAACTCCACCTAGTATAAGACTCCTATCTATAACAAGTTTATGTACATCATAACCAATTCCTATTCTCATAATAGATTCCTCCAATCGTTTTATTTATATTTTATCCATTGGACATTAGTACTAAGTTTCACTTTATTATATAATAAAAAAAGGTGCATGGTAAACTAGCACCTAAGATATATCTTTATTATAATAAATTACCTTTTTATTTTTTTTAGAATTAGAATTTTTATTTGTAGAGCTAAACATTTTTGTAAGTATATTTTTTAACATTAAGAGAAAGGATTCTTTTTTATTTCTTTTTTTATTCTTAGAAAAATCGATATATATTATTTTATCTCTCATAATTAATATCCCCACCCTTTTGAAAACATTTTCTTTTATATAAATCATAACATAAATTATCAACAATGTTAATAAAATTCTGAAAATAAGTCTAAATTTATACTTAGCATTATAATTAGTTAAATTAAACACATCTATTATAAGAGTTAACCATAGAAAAAGCTTTATAAAATAAGGTTAGGGGAAAGGCCCCTAACTAAAGTGAAGAGAAAAAAAGGTATTAAATTTCATAAATAAAGTTATTACGTATATTTAATATTTATAAATATAAATGGGCAGTGCAAGTAGTCATACACACTAATAATATATGCTTGCTAAATATAAAGTGTTAACAGTTAATGAAATTAATTTTAAGTTTTTATTATGGAAACAGTAGTGATATAGGGTTCCGCAGTAGAAACTTATAGAATTATTTACTAAAAAAATGTAGATTAATGACAAATGGTAAATGTATAATAGAATATATCAACTAATTATCACATTATCCACAGTTTATGCACAAAAGTGTGGATAATGTGTACAAGTGTTATTACATAATGAAAGAATTTAAAGAAAATTAAGAATATGTTGGTATTGATATATTAAATTAACACTAGTTTCACAAGTTATGAACAAGCATTCTGTGGATAATGTGAATAATATTTGTGTATTAACAATAACAACACTTAAAATAGAGATTTTATAATACTAATAATTGAAAATAATAATTTGTAGTAAAATGCGATATAAAGTAAATGATATCAGTTATTGAAGATATACGTTGTGTTACAAATATTATAAATTATCGATAATTGTTGTTAAATAACAATAACAAGTTATGCACAGAGATTATGTTAATAATGTGGATAACTCTTATTTATATCTAAAAATCAAAAAAATGCTAATACTATAGTATAGATGCAGTATTTTTACTGTAAAAGGAGTGGGAATGTGAATAGTAAGTATAAAAAATTTACCTTAGCTTTAGCTATCCTCATTATGCTGGGTTCAATTAGTTATAATTTAGTTAACTTAAAAAATAAAAAAGTAGATAACAAAAGGATGTTGCAAAATGAAAATAAAGTTCTAGAGCTTGAAGTCAATAGCTTAAAAGATAGCAGTAAATTAGATGACGTGAAAGAAAGAAAATTTGACAATGGCCCTTTAAAATATAATAACAAATCAGTTCCTGTTCTTATGTACCACTCCATAGATTATGAAAAAGATAATGAATTAAGAGTACCTACAGAAAAGTTTAGAGAACAAATGAAATATATAAAAGATAATGGATATACAACTTTAACTTTTAATGAACTCTACGATTTTTTTATAAATAATACACCAGTTCCAGAGAAATCTGTAGTAATAACTTTTGATGACGGATATGAAGATAACTATAAAAATGCATATCCTATTCTTAAAGAATATGGGATTAATGCTACTATATTTGTAATTACAGCTACTATTGATACAGATAAAGAGTATCTAACATCAGAACAATTAAAGGAAATGCAGCATAATGATATAGATATAGAAAGTCATACTGTAAAGCATGATAAGCTAAATAGCTTAAGTTATGAAAACCAGCTACAAACATTAAAAGATTCTAAAAGGTATTTAGAAGATTTATTAAATAAAGATATAAAATACATAGGGTATCCATTTGGGATCTGGAATGATGATACAATAAAAGCAGCTAAAGATGCTGGATATAAAATGGCTTTCACAACTGTTAGCGGATGGGCCAATAAGACTCAAGGTATATATATATTAAATAGAGTTTATGTAAGTTCAAATCTTGGAATGAATGAGTTTATAAGAAGGCTAACAAATCCTGATTATAATGCAACCAATAAAAAAGTCCACAAGAACTAAAGAGGCTTCTATTTCGAGGCCTCTTCTGTTTTTATAGAGTTAGAAACTAATTCATTAATAGTTGACAACTCTTTTGTAGTTAGATATCTCCATTTACCCGTTGGCAGATCTTTTAAAGTCACATTCATTATTCGTACCCTTTTAAGTTTTAATACATTATATCCAAAGTATTCACACATTCTTCTAATCTGTCTGTTTAATCCTTGAGTTAAAATAATTCTAAAAACATGGGAACTTTCTTTGTTAACTTTGCAAGGTTGTGTTATTGTATTTAATATTCTTACTCCGGAAGACATTCCTTTAATAAAATCTTGTGTTACTGGTTTATCTACTGTAACTATATATTCCTTTTCATGGTTATTTCCAGCCCTTAAGATTTTATTTACAATATCACCATCATTAGTTAAAAATATTAGTCCCTCTGAATCCTTATCAAGTCTACCTATAGGAAAAATCCTTTTCTTGTGGTTTATGAAATCAACAATATTACCTTTTATCTTTTTTTCAGTAGTACAAGTTATACCCACAGGTTTATTTAATGCTATATATATTGAATCTTCTTTCTTATTTAAAAGCTTTCCATCCAAGCGTACTTCGTCATTTGGAAAAACTCTAGATCCTATTTGAGCCACAATACCATTTATTGAAACCCTTTTTTGTTCAATTAAAGAATCCGCTTCTCTTCTTGAGCAAATTCCTTTCTCGCTAATAAACTTATTTATTCTTAAAGAGTTAGAGTTATCCATATGTTTTACTATTTCTTGCAATTATGTAAAACCTCCTTCGCTTATGTTGTATGATAAATTAATTATATACAAATTCTAAAGTCTTATCTATAAAGTAAGATAATATGACTATACGAAATAATATAATATTATATATTTGCATTTTATCTAATATTTATAAATATTAACACTTTTATTGAAATATAATTTTTTAATAGTATGAAATAGTCATACTAGAAATTATTATAAAATAATGTTGGAAAAATATATTAATATTTTTTATAATATGATTATAGCAAATATAATCAGGGGGGATGATTTTGAACAATAAAGTAAAAGTATTCACTTTTGTGGTTCTATTTACTTTAGCAACCTTTTATTCTAAAGCGTCTGCAGCAGGTTTTAGTGTGGATAATGTACAAAATACTAATGTAGATATAAATAAGGAATGGGTTGTTAAATTTAATAGTCCTTTAAAGGCTGATACTGTAAATAGCAAAAATATAATAATTACAGACGAAAATAACAAGACTATTGGAGCAAATATAATGGCTGGGAATGACTCAAAAACTATTATTGTAACTCCAAGTGTTTCAGGATATGAACCAAGTAAGAAGTACAACTTGGTTATAAGCACTAATGTTCAATCTATTACTGGAAAAAAGCTAACTGAGCCTATTACAGTGCCTTTTACAGTCATTAACAAGTATAGTGATGGTACTAACTATAGTAATCTACCGCAGATAATAGGTTGTAAATTTGATTATACACCTTTACTACCAAGTCAAAAACAGGGATTTGTTTTAACTACGAAAAATAACGATAATGTACAATATAGAGTCTTTGTACATAGCTACTCTGACAATAAAGATGTTTATGATGAGCTAACTAATGGATATACTTCACCAGCTAATGGGAAAATAGTATCACTTAAGACTCTTAAAGCCATTGCAAATGGTCAAAAGTATAAAGTTTTAATATATGTAAAAAGGACTAATGTAACTGGTGCACATAAAGATTCTAATACAGATTATGATAACTACTACATAGATTACTTTAGGTGTGTAGATAGTATAAATAAGGATAACATAACATACACAAAATATGATAAGACCATTGATCAGATGGTAGATATTCAGACAAAGGCAGGCAGTACGCCCGTTTTTGTGGAAGCTAATATTATGAATAATACTGCAAGTAAAAATCAGATAAAATACTATATAAACCCTGATAATTTTCTTGATAACTATGGTAAATATCAATTTTTAAAATTAAATTATTCAGAGGGGATAAGTGTAGATGATATTAATAATATTCTAAAAGGCAAGGGAATTTTAGAAGGAAAAGGACAAGCTTTTTTAGATGCTGCTAAAAATAATAATATAAGTGTAGCTTATCTAGTATCTCATGCATTACTAGAAACAGGAAATGGTACTTCTGTTCTAGCTAATGGAGGAACAAAAGATGATACTTCTGTTCCAGCTGCCGGAGGTACAACAGATGCTGCTTTTGTTGTAGCTAATGGAGACACAAAAGATGATAAGCAAAACTATACTTATGGAGTTCCAGTATATAATTTCTTTGGAATAGGAGCTTATGATGCTGATGCTAACTATTATGGAACCAAAACAGCTTATGAAAATAAGTGGTTCACTCCAGAAGATGCAATTAGTGGAGGAGCCAAATGGATAGCATCTAGGTATATAAACAATCCAACTTATAAACAGGATACCTTATATAAAATGAGATGGAATCCTTTAAAGCCAGCAGAACACCAGTATGCTACGGATATATCCTGGGCATATAAACAAATACCAAATATAATTAATGGAATAAAACAAGTTTTAGGACAAACTGAGAATGTAAATTCAACTTTTGATGTTCCTCAGTTTAAATAAACATAAATAATAAGGACTTGGAGTTTTATCAATACTCCAAGTCCTTATTATTTAGAATTATTCAAGTATACCTTCTTCTATTAAGATTTTTTCAAGCTGTTGTATTTTTTCTGAAAGAAAAACAAATTTTTCTTTTAAATTTTCTTTTGATAAATTGCTATTTGAGATATTTTCCTCCATAGCCTCAATAGTAGTTAAGGCTTCATCAATATCTTTTTGTGCTAGCTTTAGGCTATCTTCTTTCATTATGATTCTCCTTTAGTTTAGTATATTTTTAGCTTTATTTAAGCCGTTTTCTGCAATAAATGGTGCACAAAATTCAAAAGTTTTTTCATGTCCGCATTCTGAGCATATACAATCGCAAATATCATAGGGTATACCGTCAACTATGTCTATCTTTAAGCTTTCAGCCATATAGTCACCACCGCATACTTCACAAGGAGTATCGTTTATAACTAAATATTCACTTTCTATATATTTCATTATATCTCTAATGGTCATTTTAAACCTCCAATTTAGAAAAGTAGCTCACAACAAAATGGTAACACTCTTAAAATATATTTTCAATAGAAATTAGTCTTAACTTTATTAAACAATTTAAAATTTTTGTATGCAATACTGCTATATTTTGTTCATATACATTAATAATGACTATCCCTATAACAAAATGTTAAAAAAGGAGAGAAAGTATGATTAATACTATATGGTTTTTTATTTTAGTATTTGGAATAATTTTTGGTATTTTTATGGGACGAGGGCCAGAGTTAACTAACAGTATTATAAATTCTACAGATTCTACTGTTAAACTTGTCTTGTCACTTGTAGGTATTATGTGCTTATGGTGTGGAGTCATGAAAATTGCTGAAAGAAGTGGACTTACAGATAAACTTGCCAGAATACTCAATCCTATATTAAAAAAAGTATTTAAAGATGCAGCTAAAGATGAAAAAGCTATGGGAGCTATAGTTATGAACATAACAGCAAATATGATGGGCCTTTCTAATGCGGCTACACCATTTGGAATAAAAGCTATGGAAGAACTAAAAAGGCTTAATAGTAAAAAAGATTCTTCTAGCAATGATATGTCATTATTTTTAGTATTAAATGCAGTTTGTATACAGCTTATTCCAACTACTATAATCTCTATCCGTGCTGCAGTAGGATCTAAAAATCCAGCTGAAACAATTATTCCATCAATAGTTACCAGTATAATAGCTGCCATCTTTGGAATTTTGTTTTGCAAAATACTGGAAAGATATTTTTAAATATTATTACGTTAACATAATAATTCTAAAAGTATAATAAACCTCAAAATTTTGATATATTACTAGGAGGGGAAGAATTGGATTACATAGTAAAAGCAATAATACCTATAATTATAGCATTAATTACTACCTATGGCGTAGTAAAAAAAGTTAAAGTATATGAATGTTTTATAGATGGTGCAAAAGAGGGACTAACTATATGTATTAAGATATTTCCATATCTACTAGCTATGCTTGTGGCCATAGGTTTATTTAGAGAATCTAAAGCCTTAGATTGGTTTACATATATAATTAAGCCTATAGTTGGTATATTAGGTATTCCACCTGAAGTAGTACCACTAATACTAATAAAACCTTTATCTGGCAGTGGAGCTTTTGGTGTATTTGCTGAAATTCTAAATAAGTTTGGACCGGATAGTTATATAGGAAGAGTATCATCTGTAATTATGGGTTCTACAGAAACCATATTTTACACACTTACAGTTTATTTTGGGGCTATTGGTGTAAAGAAAATAAGACATACACTGTGGGCAGCTATTTTGGCTGATTTAGTATCTATAGTTATAGCTATAACTATTGTAAGAATCATGTTGTAAAGTACATGAAAAAATGTTATAAGCTATTTTGTAAAATAAAATTATTTTATAGATATAATTTAGTATTATGATATTATATAAGATGTATAAGAGAAAAGATATAACTCCGAGGTGTATAAATTGTTAAAGTGGAAGGAATTATATGAAGAATGTTGTAACTGCCATAAATGTAGATTAGGAGATAAGCGACTAAACATGGTATTTGGTGATGGAAACCCTAAAGCTAAAATTATGTTTATAGGAGAAGCACCTGGTGCAGATGAAGATAAGGAAGGATTACCCTTTGTGGGTAAGGCTGGAAAGCTACTTACTAAAGGGCTAACAGCACTAGATTTAATTAGAGAAAGAGATTATTATATATGCAATATATGTAAATGTAGACCTGATAACAATAGAACCCCTTATGAAGATGAAGCAAATACCTGTATAGATTATTTGAGGAATCAAGTAGCATTAGTTAGACCCAAAATTATAATTTGTCTTGGTGCTACAGCCATGAAGTATATTTTAGGAGATGAATGGAGAGTAACAAGAGATAGAGGTAAATGGGTTGAAAGAAAAGGTTTTTCTATTATGCCAACATTTCACCCTTCAGCAGTACTTAGAGATGAGAGTAAAAAGAGGATATTTTGGGGAGATTTAAAAAGCATTAAGGATAAATATACTGAACTAATAAATACTACATTGTAAGTATATATAGGGAGATACTGTGAAAACTTAAATTGTACTCCAGGATATGTTACCAAACTTCAGCACGTTAAAAACTTTTAATCAGTCTAAAGTTCGTGTTTAAGAAAATCTAAGAACCTTATATAAACTCGCTATGCTCAAACATATATAAGGTTCCAAGATTTTCTAAAACACTTCACTAAGACTGATAAAAAGTTTTTAAATGTGCTTTCAGTTTTGGTAACATATCCTTACGTATAATTTAAGCTTTCACAGTATAACCTTATATGTATATGAATAAAAAGAAAAAATCTTGGATAAAATTAATAAAAATAGTGGTGTAAAATTATATTGACATAGTGCAATATATGACATATTATAATGTTGAAATGCTATGAAGGAAAGAGTAGTAAATGAAGATACCTGAAGAGAGCTGGAGTAGGTGAAAACCAGCGGTAGGATAATTTATGAATATGGCTCCAGAGCAGATTACTTGAAGATTTAGTAGAGTAGTACGGAAGCAGCCGTTATACTGTAGAGTAATAAAAGTCTTAGCTATATAACTAAGATAAGTTACTTAGCGAGGTTCTTATTGTGAAATAAGAATGAAATAGAGTGGTAAAGCGTACTTATGCCTCTATATGATGAGAAATCTTCATATAGAGGCTTTATTATTTATAATAAATCTAGCAATTACTAAGATACGTATATTTTTTATTATAAGTAATTGTTAACAGCCTAAATATTAATTTAATGTTCATACATGAAGGAGGAAAATCCAATGAGTAAAAAAACATATTATATTACTACGCCTATTTATTATCCGTCAGCTAAACTTCATATTGGAAATACTTACACTACTGTAGCGGCTGATGCTTTATCAAGATTTAAAAGACTTACTGGTTATGATGTAATGTTTTTAACAGGTACAGATGAACATGGTCAGAAAATACAAAGAAAGGCAGAAGAAAAAGGAGTAACTCCTAAGGAATATGTAGATGAAATAGTTGCTGGTATTAAAGATTTATGGGAAATGATGAATATAAGCTATGATAAGTTTATAAGAACAACAGATGACTATCATGTAAAAGCAGTTCAAGATATATTTAAGAAATTGTATGATCAAGGGGATATATATAAAGATGCTTACGAAGGTTGGTACTGCACTCCTTGTGAATCTTTTTGGACAGAAACACAGCTTATGGATGGAAAATGTCCTGATTGTGGAAGACCTGTAGAAAAGGCTAAAGAAGAAGCTTACTTCTTTAAAATGTCAAAATATGCGCCTAAGCTTATTGAGCATATTGAAAATCACCCTGAGTTCATTCAACCTGAGTCAAGAAAAAACGAAATGATAAATAATTTCTTAAAACCTGGACTTCAGGATTTATGTGTATCCAGAACTTCATTTAATTGGGGAATACCTGTAACTTTTGATGAAAAACATGTTATTTATGTTTGGATTGACGCTTTAGCAAACTATGCAACTGCATTAGGGTTTGGAAGTGCAAATGATGATTTATATAAAAAGTATTGGCCAGCAGATGTTCATTTAGTTGGTAAGGATATACTAAGGTTCCATACAATTTATTGGCCAATTATGCTTATGGCACTAGGAGAACCTCTACCAAAACAAGTATTTGGCCATGGATGGTTATTAGTTGACGGTGGAAAAATGTCAAAATCTAAGGGTAATGTAGTGGATCCTGTAGTTTTAGTAGACCACTTCGGCACAGATCCTGTAAGATATTATTTATTAAGAGAAATACCATTTGGAGCAGATGGACTATTTAATAATGAAATATTTATAAAGAAAATAAACTCAGATTTAGCAAATGATCTAGGTAATTTACTTTCAAGAACCTGTGCTATGATTGAAAAATATTTTCATGGAGCAATTCCAGCTCCAACAGCAAAAGAAGATATTGATAATGAACTTATACAGCTAGCGCTAGATACACCTAAGAAGATTGAGAAAAACATTGATAGTTTAAGAATCCCTGAAGCTTTAGACAACATTTGGGAGCTTATAGGAAGAGCTAATAAATATATAGATGAAACAACTCCTTGGATACTGGCAAAGGATGAAGACAAAAAAGAAAGACTTGGAACAGTATTATATAATTTAGCAGAAACACTGAGAATAGTTTCTGTTTGCGTGTCAGCGTTTCTTCCTGAAACTAGCGAAAAGTTAAATAAACAATTAAATGTTAATGTAATAAGTTGGAATAGTATAGCATCATTTGATGGAACAAGTGCTGGTACAAAAGTTAATAAGGGAGAATTACTATTCCCAAGAATCGATGTAGATCAAAAAATTGAAGAGTTAAACAGCCTTAAAGAAAAGCAGTTGGCTGAAGAAAATAAAGCTAAAGTTCAGCCACTAAAAGAGGAAATAACAATTGATGACTTTGAAAAAGTAGACCTGAGGGTAGTTAAAGTATTAGCTTGTGAACCTGTAAAAGGAGCTAAAAAACTTCTTAAGCTAAAGGTTGACTTAGGTGGAGAAGAAAGACAGGTAATATCAGGAATAGCTCAATACTATAAGCCAGAAGACTTAGTAGGAAAATATGTAGTACTTGTAGCAAACTTAAAACCTGTTAAGCTTAGAGGAGAACTTTCACAAGGTATGATATTAGCAGCATCTACTGATGATGATAGTAAGCTCTTTACAGTTACAATACCAGGAGATCTTCCAACAGGAAGTATAGTAAGATAACTTTGTATCTTTAGTTTTGAAATTTCTATGCTAACTTTCAAAATCAGATAAAAGCCCTGTTTAGTTAAGTAAAATTTATAACTAAATAGGGTTTTTTATGTTAAAATAAGTAATTTTAGAAGTGGAGTTAAAATACTTCATCGCTTTTGATTTTAACGGTAGTATCATATTTTTTAGAAAAAATTTATAGAACAAATTGTGAAATTTTACAATTAAGTAAGTATAGTTAAAAAATCTAATATTTACGAGGAAAATAGAGTTTAAAGAAATAAATTCCAAAAAATGGTATAGGATAATGTTTGACTATATTTGTCATTGTAATAAAATGGTAATATGTTTAGTAGCTACTAGATTCAAAATAAAGTTTATTAATGCTATAATCAAACCATAGATAAGTTAGCAATTAAATAGTGTTATGAATGGAGAGGTACAATGGAAGAAAATACATTAATAAACGAAAAGATAAATATTTTTGATTCACATGCACATTATGATGACGAGCAGTTTGATGAAGAGAGAGAAGCAATTATAGAAGAAGTAAGTAAAAATAATGTAGTTGGAGTTTTAAATTGTGGGGCATCATGGGATGGATGCATAAACTCTGTAAAACTGGCTGATAAGTATGACTTTTTTTATGCTGCAGTAGGAATACATCCTGAACATGCGGATAAATTTAATAATGAAATCTTATATCAGCTTAAGGAGTTAACCAAAAATAAAAAAGTAAGAGCTATAGGTGAAATAGGATTAGATTATTATTATGATGAAAATCCACCTAGAGAAGTGCAGAAAACTGTATTTAGAAAACAAATGGAGCTTGCTAGAGAAGTTAACCTTCCTGTAATTATACATGATAGAGATGCACATGAAGATACTCTAAATATAATGAAGGATTTTCCAGATGTTATTGGAGTAATACACTGTTTTTCAGGGAGTGTAGAATTTGCTAGGGAATGCTTAAAGTTAGGGTATTATATAGGATTTACAGGTGTTATTACTTTTAAAAATGCAAAAAAAATAGTAGAAGTTGCAAAAGAGGTTCCATTGGATAAAATTTTAGTTGAAACTGATTGCCCGTACATGGCTCCAGTACCTTTTAGAGGAAAAAGAAATAGATCTGATTATATAAAATATATAATAGAAAAAATAGCTGAAACTAAGGGTATAGAAACAAAAAAGGTTAGTGAAGAAACAATTTTTAACATTAAAAGGTTGCTAAAAATAACAAAATAGTGTAAAATGAAAAAGGCTATTCAAAAATTTAATGTAATTTCCAAGTTTAGGTGATTAATATGTTAACTATAGCATATAATTATAATAGATTCATAAGATTCCACCTAAATACAATAGACTGTTTATTTAAATTGCTATCATAAATATTTTATTTTTTAATTTATGCACAGTGCTGCATTGAACAGTCTAAAAAGCACAAGCGATATTTGACATAATTTATTTATTATGTTTATAATGTAGTGTCGCTTTTGTCCGGGGGAGGTTTTCTTATGATAGAAAAATTTAAAGGTTACTTAGAAAAGTATTTTTCTAAGGATTACTTAAAAAAATTCTTTTCTAATGGTCCTAAAGTCGTATCGGCCACATTAGTAGTTTTAGTCGTTCTAACAGTAATAATTTATAGTAGTAGAAAAACAATTACAGTTTCTATAGAGGGAAAAGACATAAAAATTAAAACGCTTAGTATTACTTATAGGAAAGCACTAAGTAGTAATGGTATAAACATAGGACCAAAGGATAAGACAACGATTAGTTTAGACAGCAAAGTAACAGATGGAACAAAGTTGTCCATCAAAAAAGCAGTAAAAGTTTTAGTAGAAGTAGACGGAAAACAGTTAAATGTACAATCTGCAGAAGATAACATCGAAAAGATGTTATATGCAGAAGGAGTAGGACTACAGGACTTTGACAAAGTGTACCCATCGAAAGATTCAACATTAAGTGAAGGACTAAAGGTTGCAGTAACAAGAGTTGAAACAAAAGAACTAAAGGAAGTTAAGCCCATAGACTATACAACAGTTGTAAAAAAAGATTATAATATGGAGCAAGGAAGTAGCAAAGTGTTACAAGATGGACAGCTAGGAGAAAAGGAAACTACAGTTAAGGTTGTCCTTGAAAATGGAAAAGAAGTTTCAAGAAAAATAATAAGTGAAGTAGTTAAAAAAGAGCCTATTCAAAAAATTGTGGCTATGGGATCTCTAAGTGTATATACGCCTTCACGTGGAGGTAAAGTTATATACACAAATTCCATAAGAATGAGAGCTACTGCATATACTGCAAGTTATGCTGATACAGGCAAGAGACCTGGAGATTCAGAATATGGAATTACAGCAACGGGATCCGTAGCAAGAAGAAACAATAATAGTTACAGTTCAGTAGCAGTTGATCCAAGAGTAATACCACTTGGAACTAAACTTTATGTAGAAGGATATGGATATGCTATTGCAGAGGACACAGGTGGAGCAATTAAAGGTAATAAGATAGATTTATTTTTTAACTCTAGTTCTGAAGTAGATAACTG
Source organism: Clostridium sp. DJ247 (assembly GCF_014231265.1). Classification (NCBI taxonomy): domain Bacteria; kingdom Bacillati; phylum Bacillota; class Clostridia; order Eubacteriales; family Clostridiaceae; genus Clostridium; species Clostridium sp. DJ247. The sequence goes on from NZ_JABAIW010000031.1 coordinate 34,237, forward strand.
GGGAGCAAGATGGGTTAACGTCTACGTAGTTAAATAGGAGCATTTGCTCCTATTTTTTCTGCTGTTAATGGAAAAACTAATTATATTTGGAGGTGTACTATGATAAAGGAAGTTATTATAGTTGAAGGAAGAGATGATATTACTGCGGTAAAGAGAGCTGTGGATGCTGAAGTTATAGCCGTTGGAGGCTTTGGAATAAACAAAAAAGTTATTGATAAAATAAAAGAAGCACAAAAAAGACAGGGAGTGATAGTTTTAACAGATCCTGATTTTGCTGGAGAAAAAATCAGAAGAATCATTTCTAAAAGAGTAGAAGGAATTAAGCATGCTTATATATCAAGAAAAGATGGTACAAAAGATGGAGATATAGGCGTAGAAAATGCCGATTGTGAAACTATAATCAGAGCTTTAGAAGCAGCTAAATGTAAGTTAAAAGAAAAGAGGGAGGATTTTAATATTAATGATATGATGAATTTTGGGTTGACTGGGAATAATGAATCTAAAGAAAAAAGAGATATGCTTGGTAAAGAATTAGGAATAGGTTATGGAAATACATCTCAGTTTTTAGCTAGGCTTAATAATTACGGTATAAGTAGAGAAGAATTTATTAAAGCTGTATCAAAGATAGATAAGGAGGAATAGTATGGAAAAGGTATCTACTAAAGATGTAGTTAAAAAGTATGAATTTAAGTTTTCTAAGAGTCTTGGACAAAATTTTTTAATAGATAACTCAGTTTTAAATGATATAGTTGAAGGTGCTGAGGTTAACAGTGAGGATTTTGTAATAGAAATAGGTCCGGGGGTAGGAACACTTACAAAAGAACTTTTAAAAAAAGCCAAAAGAGTATGTGCTATTGAATTGGATTCAGAACTAATACCTATTTTAAACGAAGAACTTAAAGAGTTTGATAATTTTCAATTAATACATAAGGATGCATTAAAAATAGATTTTAAAGAAATTATAGGGGATGAGAAAAGTGTGAAAGTAGTTGCTAATCTACCCTATTATGTAACTACACCTATTATTTCAAAATTATTGAATGAAGAATATAAATTTAAATCTCTAACCATAATGATTCAAAAAGAGGTAGGAGAAAGGATTGCAGCAAAACCTAATACTAAAGAGTATGGAGCATTATCAATACTTGTTCAGTATTACTGTAATACGGAAGTAATAAGAAGAGTAAGCCCAGCATCTTTCATTCCTAGACCTAAAGTTGATTCAATTGTAATAAGATTAGATAAATTTGACATACCAAGAGTTAACGTTATAGATAGAGAACTATTTTTTAAGATTGTAAGAAATTCATTTAATATGAGAAGAAAAACCTTATGGAATGCACTTAAAGGGTTAAAGTTAACCTCAGAAGCTATGGAAGGAGCATTCATAAAGGCAAGGATTGATCCAAAAAGAAGAGGAGAAACACTATCTATTGAAGAATTTGCAAAACTTTCTGATTGCATAGGCAGTTTACTATAATCTTTTTTACAACTTTATGACTATTTGTTCACTTTTTGAGTTTTGCCTCATATATTATAATGAATGAAATATATGGAGGTACGTGAAGTTGGCATTAAAAAAGAGTTATAGTAGGTATTTTATAATACTACAAGAAGATGAAAAAGGATACTCTTTATCTTCTGATAAATTAGCTTCAGGATACGCCAAGTTGGAAATGAAAAATGATAAGTGTAAGATATCCTATTATGTACAGAATCTAAAAAAAGAAATGGCACCTTACTATATGATGCTTGTATGCAATAAAAAAGAAGTTAAAAAAATAATTAAAATTGGGGAAATGAACATAGATGATTACGGAAGAGCAGATGTTTCTTATGAGTACCCTGTTGATAACATAGCTAGTAGTAATATAGCTATGGATAAAATATCAGGAGCGGCTATAGTTAAGCTACTGAACAATAATATAATATCTGTTATGAGTGGATTTACAAGTACTGATATACCGGAATGGAAGGCATTTGCTATAATTGAAGATAAGAGCAGGGGCAGTGTGGAAGAAGATAAAAAAGACACTACAGAAAAGAGTATATTTGATAAGTATGAAGAGAGTATTGAAGCTGCAAAAGCTGAAGAACAAGCTGAAAATCTAGAGAATGTTGAAATTGATAGACAACAAGAAACAGTAGAAACAGCAAGTGAGGAAAAACAACATGAAATATCAGAAAGAACGAATATAAATGAAAAGATAGAAGAAAAGAATAAAGTTGAAGAAAAGAATAAAGTTGAAGAAAAGAATAAAGTTGAAGAAAAGAATAAAGTTGAAGAAACTTTAAAAGAAAAAGTAGAGATAAACATAGATAGGGAAATAGAACGAAAAGTAGAAGAGAAGGTAGAGAATAATACAGAAAATAGAGCAGAAGATAAAATAGCATGTAAGATAGAAGATAAAGTAGAAACTGAAAAAGAAATTACAACTAAACCTATAGTAAATGAAATAAGAGATGAAACAAAAGAAAATAAGACATCTAAGAATGTTAATAACAATATTAATGAGAAGAACTATTATAATCAACCTTTGTATAATGTAAGCGCTGAGGATCAAAGCAAAAATATGAATGATAAATTAGAAGAGTATCCAAGAGGAAAAACTGGAGACTTTTTTAAACCTATAGTAAAAGAATTTAAAGAAACATCTATAGTGCACCCAGAAATAAAGAGATGTAAGTGGTATAAGGTTCCTGTTAATTGTATAGAGGAAATGTATGACATATCAAATTATAATAGGTATACTACAATTTATTATCCTATGATAAGTTATTATTCATATATAAGAAACTTTGGACATTTTCTTATTGGTTATAAATGTGATAAGAGTGGAAATGTAAAATATATAGTTTATGCAGTTCCTGGTACAAAGGATAGATTATATCAACCTTATGGAGGAAGATCAGGATTTGTAACTTGGATACCTGCAAAAGAAAATTACAAGGGAGTTAGTGGCTTTGGATATTGGCTAATGTTCTATGATTTTAAGACATCAACTGTTGTAATACCAACAAAAAAGTAATATATGAATATAAAAGTATAAGTACCAAAAATATTTAATGTTTTTGGTACTATTTTAATACAGTTAATTATATATTTTTATATCAGCAATATTTTAATGAACTATTTTATTATCAAAGTAAGGTGGTATTATATATGAAACTTATAATTGTTAACAGAAAACGGTTAGGTGTCACAGTAATCATAATAGGCTTAATGCTAGTATTGTTAGGACTTGAAAAAAACTTTGATACAAAGTTAAAGTTTGTTGCACTTATGCAGAATAATATAAATTCTCTTAAAAAATACCAAGTTCTTGGGGGTAAGGTAACTTACAAGTTACCAACAGACTGGGTTACGGAAGAAAAGAAATTCTCTGGAGATGAAATAATATACCATAATGATTTTACAAGTAAAGATTCGAGGATTTACGGTTTTGTAGAGATTTGGAATCTTAATAAGGATTTAAAAATCTTTCTCGATGAAAGTAAAAAAATTTCTAGCGAACAAAACATGTATGTAGAATATAATATAAATCAAATTTTAATAAACAATATGGATGGATATTTAGTTAACTATACTATAATAAACTCAGCTAATGTAACATATAAAGGGTATGAGTATTTTTTAAGAAATAAGGGTAAGTTTGTAAGGTTTTCATTCTTTGTAAAAGAAGATAATTTTAAGGAAAACATGCCCACCATATTTAAAACAATAGTTCAAACAATACAATATAGAGAATAAACATAACTTTATTTATATATGGAAAGCTCCTTATTAAGCGTAGGGAGTTTTTTTCTTCTAGATATGTTATAATGTTTTATAAGTTTAAGCATAATAGTTTATTTTGATTTAATATGCTAGGAATTTAATAATTTTTAATATAAATCTAAGTATTTAATGTTTAGGGGGTAGTATTAGTTGCAAAATATGATGTCAAAGTTATTCTGTAGTAAGTATGTATTTTTAAGTATAATTATATCTTTTTGTATCTTTTCATCTGGATGTTCTAGTATTGATAACTTAAAAGTAAAAATGAATCTAAAAAATAACGACTTTGAATATATAAAACAGAAAAAAATACAAAAAATAGTTATACAAAGTACTAGAGATCAAGGATTTAGATTTATAGTAACAGATCAAAAAGCAATTGAAGAATTATATAATATTTTATCTGTAGCTAAGGCTACTAACGAAAAATCTTCATTAGAACCAGATTATATTTTTGAGATGTATGAGGGAAGTAATAAGGTGCATAAATTTAATTATATAGCTGGTGTTGATAGAAAAGACTCTGGAAACTTATACAGTAGTGATAAAATCTATATTGTTTCAAAAAGAATAGATAACGATATAATAAAAAGTTTTTGGACAATAAGAAAGCCTAAGGATTTTAAAAATGTTTATTATGGTTCAATAACAGAGTCTATAAATCAATACCTAAAAGATAAAGATAAAAACAAAAGCGTGGGTATAAGTTTAAAGGATGATGTGGAATCAGCAAAGTTTATCCTATCTACTGACCTAGAAGACTTTAAGGATGATTTAAAAAGTAAATTTAAAAATGTAAATTTAGCAGATAAAGATAAAGAAAATTACGATATATGGGTAACAGTTAAAACTCAAGGATATAAATCTATATTATATAAATCTGTAGTTACCTTTTCTGATAAGTTAGAAAAGAGTGAGAAGAAATATTATATACTCGATAAGTATGAAAATAATAGGTGGAATGTAAAAATTACGGATAGTAAACCAGATGGATTTTAAGATAGATAACCACGCACCTCAAACATATCTAAAGTTCTAAGATTTTTTCTCAAATTTTCGCTAAGACTAATAAAAAAATATTTAAATGTGACTTCAATATTGGTAGTATATCCCTACGTATAAGTTAAATTTAAGTTGTGGTTATCTAGATAAGTATCCACAGTGAAAACTATATTAATTCCTATTGTGTAATTATATGTATTTAAAATTTTATAATAAATAAGTATTTTTTGGATAATAATAAACATGAGACCTAAAAAAATTAACTATAGGAGGAATAAAAATGAAAGCAGTGGTTGATAAAGATACTTGTATAGGGTGTGGATTATGTCCATCAGTAAGTCCTGAAGTATTTCAAATGGATGATGAAGGAAAGGCTGAAGCAATAGCTGAAACTGTTCCAAGTGGAGCTGAGGATTCTGCTAGTGAAGCAGCTGATAGCTGTCCGGTAAATGCTATTAGTGTAGAATAATATAAAAAGCTAGGAAATTAATTTCCTAGCTTTTTAACAATTTTAAGGAAAATTATCACACATTAATTTACTGAAAATATTAAAAGAAATCAACAAATTTATCGTTGGTTATTCTCAAGGGCTTTTGCTCAATACTTATAGTATCACCAATTTTAGATCCTATTGGAATTTGGTTAACACCAACATTTATAGTATATTCATCCTGAAAACTTATAAAGGCATTTGTATCATTAATGTTAACTATTTTTCCAAGCATCATATATCACCTCTATAATATTTTAAGTATTTGTGAATTAATTATTCATAATATAAAAGAAACCTTCCATAACTTAGATTGTGGTTATCTATAGTTTTTTTGAAGTTACATTATATGGAATGAAATAAGCATAAAAATGAGTAATAATTTTATATAGGTCATAAATTAAATATCAAATCATATAGCATAGTAAAAAATAAAAGAATATGAAGGTAAACTAAAGTAAATGGTGTTAACATAGGCTTAACCTTAATTTGAAAATTGATTAAAAAATTTTGCCATAGTATAATAGCAAAGGATTTAACACAATATATGGTAGTTTGGAGGTAGTTAATATGCTACATGTTGTGAAGAGAGATGGCAGAAAAGTAGACCTTGACTCAATCAAGATAACTAATGCTATAAAGGGATCTTCTGAAGAAATCGGCTATGACTTAAAAGAAAGTGAATTTATTGATTTAACACAAAAGGTTATGAGAAGAATTGAGGACATGGATGTCCTAGAAATAAATGTAGAGGAGATACAAAATGTAGTTGAAAAAACTCTCTTGGAAAATAACTATAGAGATATAGGAATGGCATATTCTAACTATAGAAAAGAGAGAACAAAGATAAGAGAAATAAAGTCTGATTTAATGAAAGCCATTGAAAAGATAGGAGTGGAAACGGATAGAGATAACGCTAACGTAGGAAATAATTTTAGTTCTAAACTCCTTAGAATAGCAAGTGAATCAAACAAATGGCATAACTTATCAGCAATGCCTAAATACTTGGCTAAAGCTCATGAAAATGGAGATGTATATTATCATGATTTAGATAGTTACAATTTAACAACAAATTGTTTACATATACCTACTAGTGAGATATTAACAAGAGGATTTAATACTGGATACGGAAATATTAGAACTCCTAAAAGGATAGAATCTGCTGCAGAACTCTCATGCATATTATTGCAATCAACACAAAATGATATGTTCGGTGGACAGTCACATCCTGACTTCGATAATGATATGGGTGTATTTGTAGATTCTACAAGACAGGAGTTAAGAAAAGAATTAATAGATTTAGAAATAGAACAAAGCAAGATAGAACAATTAGTAGAAAAGAAGCTTATAAGGGCTATAGAACAATCAATGCAAGGAATTGTATATAATCTAAATACAATGCATTCAAGGGCTGGTTCACAAGTGCCTTTTAGTTCCATAAATTTAGGTATACCTAAGTGTAAAGATTCTGCGCTTGTTTGCGAGATATTCTTAAAAGAATATGAAAAAGGACTAGGTATTGGAGAACAACCTATTTTTCCTAACATAATATTTAGGGTAAAAAAGGGTGTAAATAAAGCACCAGGAGATCCTTACTATTATTTATTTCAGTTAGCTTGTAGAGTTGCTGCTAAAAGAATGAATCCAACCTTTATGAATTTGGATTCCGATTTTAATAAATTTTACTATGACCAAGGTATAATTCCTGCAACTATGGGGTGTAGAACATATATATGTTCTAATGTAAATGGGGAGGCTGGAACAAAAGGAAGAGGAAATATAGCTCCAACTACTATTAATTTACCTAGACTTGGAATTGTAGCTAAAAGAGATATAGAAAGATTCTTTAAGTTACTGGATAGTAAACTAGATTTAGCAAAGGAGTCTTTAATGCATAGATATAATGTTTTAAAGAGGCTGAGAGTTAAGGATTTACCTTTTATAGCTGGACAAGGACTTATGAAAGGATCAGAGAATTTAAAACCTGAAGATTCAATAGAACCTATATTAAAACAGGGAACGTGGGCCATAGGTTTTATAGGACTTGCTGAAACCCTAGTAGCTTTAACTGGAAAACATCATGGAGAAGATAAAAAAGCTAGGGAGCTTGGATTGCAGATAGTTTCATATATAAGAAACTATACGGACAGACTTGTAGAAGAAACTCATTTGAATTGGAGTTGCTATGCTACACCAGCAGAAGGATTAAGTGGAAGGTTTATAGTTCAAGATAAGAAAATATTTGGTGAGATAGAGGGTGTAACAGATAAGAATTATTATACAAATTCATATCATATATCTGTAGGATATCCTATATCAATAAAAAATAAGATTGATATAGAAGCCCCTTATCATAAGTTGTGTAATGGTGGACATATAAGTTATATAGAATTAGATGATTATCCACTAGGTGAAAATATTATGGATATATTGAATTATGCATATGATAATACAAATATTAGTTACATAGGAGTAAATTTTCATATAAGATACTGTAAAGAATGCGGTACATATCTCTATGGAGAACATAGATGCCCTAAGTGTGAAAGTACTAATATACAAGGAGTATCTAGAGTGACAGGATATCTTTCTTTAGATGAAAGATTTGGAGCAGGTAAGTCTGCCGAAAGAGCAGATCGACTATCACAAGAAACGAATAAACATATTTATACAAATTAAGGTTATTAGTAATAAAGTGAAACTTATATTAAAAGACAGAGAGGTACTCTGTCTTTTAATATGTAGAAAATTTAAGATTAGGAGGATTAAAAATGGAAGAGAGTATGGTCAGATTAGCAGGTATAGCTTATGAGAGTTTAGTAAATGGACCAGGAATAAGAAGAGTTTTTTTTGCACAGGGGTGCAGGCATAATTGTGAAGACTGCTTCAATCCTATGACACACGACTTTCAGGGCGGAAAACTATTAGATATGGAAGAGTTAATAAAGGATGTAGAACTTAACCCTATGATAAAAGGAATTACATTTTCAGGTGGCGACCCATTTGAACAAGCCGATAAATTTGCATATATGGCCATGAAGTTTAAACATATGGGGCTTAATATCTGGTGTTATACAGGTTATACCTTTGAATGTATACTAAAGTATCAATATGAAAAGGTTGGTTGGTGTGAGTTACTAAAATATATAGATGTATTAGTGGATGGTAGATTTGAGAAGGAAAAGAAACAAATAAACTTAAAATATAGAGGTTCAGATAACCAAAGAATAATAGATGTATCAAAAAGTATAAATACAGGTCAAATAATAATAGTGAACTATGATTAAATAAAAATAAATTTAAACTACCATAAGTATCTCGTGAAACAATCCTATAAAATATGAATAATTTTTTTAAGAGTTTATAAACCTATAGATGCACTAAATAATTACGGGGGTGTTGTTATGGAAGTTTTTTCTTTAAAATTTTTTGAAGGTAACAATATTAAAAGACAGAAAAAAGTAGTAAGAGTATATATAGATAGTAGCATGGGAGTTAATATAAACGCATATTTAAAAAAGTATTTTAGGATATGTTTCTCATTAGGTTTTAAGGAAAAGCTTATTTCAGTTGAAAAAGATAAAACCATATGTTTATGGGTTACATACAATGAGGAGAATGTGGCTAAATATATATTAACTAACCTTTACTACGGGAGCTTAAGCGTAGAAAAGATAGCTCATAAGGCTTCACAATTAGTTTTCAAAGGATTCGTAAATTACATTGTAAATAGATCACAGTTATTTGATATACCTTGTATAAGGTTAACAGATAGGTTATTTCAATTAGGATATGGTAAGAACTCTACAATTATAAGTGAAGACTACCAAAGTTTTGAGAATATGCATAACACAGTTATATCAATGGATAGGGAAGCTTTATGGGATATGCTTAGGTATAGCAATTTTCCTAGAATAAGCGGAAAAGTAGTATACTCGGATAAAGAAATAAAATATTTTAAGGATTACACTTTTCCCATAAGTGTAAGATGTGTTGATAAAAAATACGACATCAATATTTATGCAAATAATGAACATGAACTTCAAACACTGATGAAGAATATGATTGATGAATACGGAAAAATATTTATATGTGAATTAGGCATAGATTATAGATGTATATGTTTTAATGGAAACGTACAACTAATTTATAGTATAAATGATGAAAAATATAGTAGAGAGGATTGTGAAAATAGTAATATAGGCGTAGACATTAAAAATCTTTGTATGAACATATACAAGGAACTTAACATAAAATTTATGTATGTTGATATAAAGAAAAGTTATATATTTAGAGTGGTAGATGTGGGGGCTGTGTTTAATATTGCAGATAAGGTTAACAATAGTAGTATTAAAGTAGAACTGGCAGATTGTCTACTAAAATGTTTAAAAAAAGAAGGAATAGGATATATACCAATAATATCTATAACAGGAACAAATGGAAAAACTACTACTGCTAGGCTAACTTATAATTTATTAAATAAATTAGGTATGCATGCAGCGTTAACATCTACAGAAGGAATATTTATAGGAAATAAAAAGGTAAGGAATGGAGATACCACAGGTTTTTTAAGTGCTAGAGAAGTTCTCAAAAACAAAGAGGTAGAAGCGGCTGTATTTGAAACAGCAAGAGGTGGAATATTAAAAAATGGTCTTGGATATGACAAAGCTTCAGCAGGTATTATAACATGTATATCTAAAGATCATATAGGTATGGATGGCATAAAAGGGTTAAAAGAATTAATAGAGGTAAAGTCTGTTGTACTAGATGAGGTTGGAGTTGGTGGGAAAATAATAGTGAAGGCACAAGAGAGTTTAATAAGTGCTGCATTCAGAGAGTTTGAATACTGTATTAATAGGGTTTATAAAAGATATAGGAAAAGGGCAACGAGCAACGAAATTGTACTATTTGCTTTAGATAAAAATATATATTTAGAGGAATATATTGAAGACGGTGGTGAAGCTTTATATGTAGAAAACGATTCTATTATTTATTGTAAAAACGGAGTAGAAAGAAAAATAATAAATATTAAAGAAATTCCATTTACCCATAAAGGAATTTCAAAAGGAAATATACTAAATATAATGGCATCAATAGCAGCAATTTCATCTATTATTAATGATATAGAAAAAATTGTTGAAGCAATAAAAGATATAAAATGTGATTTACATGCTAACCCAGGGAGACAGAATATTTTAGATATGGGAAAGTTTAAACTCATCTTAGATTATGGACATAATCCGGAAGCCTTTACTGAGGTGTTTAGTCTTGTAAAGTCTCTAAATCCTTCAAGGATAACATCTATAATAGCCGCACCTGGAGACAGGATGGACTCTCTTATAAAAGAACTTGGAACTATAGCAGCAAAATATAGTGACTACATAATAGTGAGAGAACAAGAGGACTTAAGAGGAAGAAAAAAAGGACATAGTGCTTCATTAATAAAAGCTGGAATACATGAAACTGGATTTAATAAAGAAATGGTTACTACAATATATAAGGAAGAGGAAGCACTTGAGTACGCAATGAAAAAGGCCGAAAAAGAAGAGGTTATAGTATTATTCACCCAATGCTTAGATGTAATTATTCCTATTATAAACAAGTATCTACATAGTATAGGAAGAGAGAAGGTGTGTGAATAAAGTTAAGTTTTTCTCATTAGGCATTATATATAACTAAGTATGTATAAAACTGAGAAAATCATATAAGATTTCCTCAGTTTCGTGAAATAATTTATTTAAAATTTAATATTTTAACTTTATTTTTATCATTGATAGCTCCATCTATAAATAAGGTATTGCCGCCAACTTTTTCACCATTTTTCATATATGCTAGAAAATTTTCTAACCCTTCTAATTCGAAGGAAAGCACTGGAGTCTTATAGTGCATAGGTATAATAATATGGCTTCCTATACGTTGTGCTATTTCAGAGGCCTCTTTACCATCTAACGTAAAATTACCACCAATAGGTATTAAAAGAACATCAATATTACCTAAGCTTTTTATTTCATCATCTGATAGCACATAACCTAAATCTCCTAAATGGCATATTCTATAGCCATCAATTTGTAGCACAAATATCATATTCTCACCACGTTTTGCACCTTGCACCTTATCATGATAAGAAGGTATACCTAAAATAGGAATATCACAAAGATAGAAAGCACCTACTTTATCAGCAAGATGAGTATACTTTACTTTTTCTGTATAGCTGTGATCAACATGATAATGACTTACTGTAACAACGTCTACTTCACCTTCAAAAACAGGATAACCAACACTTTCATCAAAGGGGTCAGTCAAAACTTTTCTACCCTTTGAATCTTCTATTAAAAACGATGCGTGACCAAGCCAAGTTATTTTCACAAAAAACACCTCTTTCTTTTTCTTATGTTATTATAACTACTTATAATTTTCTATTTCTGTAATTAGGAAAAGTAGAGTGTATAATATAGATAAACACGCCCGAAATTTAACTTATACGACCGGATATATTACCATGTTTCGTCACGTTAAATATTTTTAATTAGTCTAGAGCTCCAATTTAAGCAGAGAGCCAAAATCTGTGATTTTGTGCGAATCGCTTACTCCTTTGACGGAAGGAAGAGGAGTTTCATAATAACATAAAAGAACTTTCATAAACTCGCTATGCTCAAATATATCTAAAGTTCTAAGATTTTTTCTCAAATTTTCGCTAAGACTAATAAAAAAATATTTAAATGTGACTTCAACATTGGTAATATATCCCTAAGCATAAGTTAAATTTAAGTTGTGATTATATATATTTAATAAAAAACAATAAATTAGTGTTTAGAAACTCACACTCCTTTATAGTATAACCTTAAATAAATTAATGATAAAAATAAAATTCACCAGATTATTTTCTAAAAATTATTTTTGTCGTTATAAGGTGGGTTTGGAGGAAAAATTTATTATAATATGAAAATATATTTGTATTTAAGTGTAAAATTAAGGATTTATATATTATAATAATATATAAGTGACCTTACAAATGTCTAGTTTTGTAGGTGTTAAAGAAATTTATATTCGGAGGTGATTATTTGAACAACAAAAGAAACTATTTGTTATTTTGGATTAGCTTTCTAACTACAATAGTACTTTTTAGTAGTACTACTTTTGTAAAAGCTGCTGATGCATATAGTAACATAGAGCCTAAGTCCAATATTGATACAAGTAAGTCTTGGACAATAAGATTTAATAGGAAAATTGATAAAAACACAATAAACAGTTCTAACATTTTAGTACAAGACGAAAATGGACAATCAGTTCCAATAAGTATAAAGTCAGGAGATGATGGACGCTCTATTATAGTCTCACCTAAAAATCAATATGACTATGGAAAAACCTATAACTTAGTTATTAAAGACGGTATAAAAGCATCAGATAAAAACATTTCAGCAACACCATCTAAGCTTCAATTTATAACTAAAGCTAATCCAGCAAATAGTGCAAATAAGAACTATACAATTTGTATTGATGCAGCACATGGTGGAAGTGATGACGGTAATGTTTCGACATTAGGAGTAAAAGAAAAAGATATAAATTTAGCTGTAGCATTAAAAGTAGGAAAAATACTACAGGACAATGGAGTAAATGTGGTCTATACAAGACAAAGTGATAATGTAGCTTGGAACAAAGATAACGACTTACAGCCAAGATTTGATGTGTCTAATAATTCTAAAGCAGATTTTTTTGTAAGTATACGTTGTAATGCTTATCCTGATAACCCATCTGCAAGCGGAATTGAGACATATTATTCTGATAGGGATAATACTGGGAAAAAATTAGCACAATCTATCCAAGGAAAATTAGTAAAAAATACTCAATTTATAGATAGAGGAACTAAAGTAGGTCTTGCCCAACATGAAATATTAAGGGGAACTACAGCAAATGCCGTTATGGTTGAATTGGGATTTTTGACCAATGTAAAAGAGAGTACAACTATGGCAACTGATGATTTCCAAAGTAAAAGTGCATCAGCAATAGCTAGTGGAATACTTGAATCCTTGAGTTTAGTAGATAAAAGTAGTAGCAGTATAAGTTCAGTATCAGATATATCTGACAAGATTGTAGTAGGAAATGATTATAAGTTACCCTTAAGTGTAAAAGCTTCTATGAGTGATGGAACTTCCAAAACAGTTAATGTTATATGGGATTCTAATACTATAGATACATCTAAAGAAGGAAGTTATACATATAAAGGAGCCATACCTGGATATGGTAAGACCATATTACTTACATTAAATGTTATTACCAAACCGGATGTAACAACTAGTCAAGCAATTTGTATAGACCCAGGACATGGACTAGGAAGAGATACTGGAGCTACTGGAATAGATGGGCTTCAAGAGGATGATATAACATTAGCAGTAGGATTGAAGGTTGGAAAAATACTTGAAGATCACGGGGTAAGCGTTGTATATACAAGAACAACGGATATGCGTTCAACTCCAATGTCTGTTGTTGATAGTTTGCAAAAACGCTGTGATATATCAAATAATGCTAATGCCAGATATTTTGTATCAATTCATAATAATTCTGCAGATGATCCAGCTGCTTTAGGTACAGAAACTTGGGACAATCCTGGGGATGAAGATAGTGCAAAGTTAGCTGAAGCTGTACAAAATAACATTGTACAACAATTAGGAACTTATGATAGAGGCTTGAAGGATGGATATGGAAGAGGACTCTACGTTATAAAGAATACAAATGCACCGTCTATATTAATAGAGTTAGGATTTTTATCAAACCCAGAAGATGTTGAAAAATTAAAAAGTGATGATTATCAACAGAAATTTGCACAAGCTATAGCTGATGGAATATTACAGCGTCTTGGAAAATAATAAATAAACTTACATTAAAATTTTTTTAAAATAGTTTGACAACAAAAAATGCTTATACTATAATAGAAGCAAATTGTATTGAAATATTAGAAATTCAATAACTAAAAATGTTGAGCAGGAAAAGTAATCAAAGTTTGTTACTTACAGAGAATGGTGGACGGTGAGAATCCATAGGAAAAATTTGGTGAAAATCACCTGGGAGTTAAGGAACTGAACAAGTAAAGAGTTTTTTAGTAAGTTTCTTCGTAGTTCTACGTTAAAGGATAGAGTATGTATGTACTTGAAAATTAAACCCATAGGTGGTACAGCGAACTTAACTTCGTCCTATTAGGATGAAGTTTTTTTATTTGTAATTAGTATATTCAGGTATAAAATATTTTAAATAGTAAAAAATTTACGCTAAGATATAGAAAGGAGTTAAGTTTATGTATAAAAAAATAGATAATTCAAGAAGTTTTGTACAAATGGAAAAAGATATAATAAAACTTTGGGAAGATAATGACATAATAAAAAAGAACTTTGAACTGAATAATGATGGAGAATATTTTACTTTTTATGATGGACCACCAACAGCCAATGGAAAACCTCACATAGGGCACGTTTTAACTAGAGTTATGAAGGATTTGATTCCAAGATATAAGGTTATGAAGGGTTATAAAGTAATAAGAAAAGCTGGTTGGGATACTCACGGACTTCCAGTAGAGTTAGAAGTTGAAAAAGCTTTGGGCATTTCAGGTAAACCACAAATAGAACAGTATGGTGTTGAAAAATTCATACACAAATGCAAGGATAGCGTATTTACCTATGTAAGCCAGTGGAAGGAAATGTCTGAGAGAATAGGTTACTGGGTAGATATGGATAATCCTTATGTAACTTATCATAATGACTATATAGAATCTATTTGGTGGGCACTCAAAAGAATATGGGATAAAGATCTTATATACAAGGGTCACAAAATAGTTCCATATTGTCCTAGATGTGGAACAGCCTTATCTTCCCATGAGGTTTCACAAGGATATAAAGATGTAAAAGAAACATCAGTTTATGTTAAATTTAAGATTAAAAATGACAATAAGTATATTTTAGCATGGACTACAACACCTTGGACTTTACCAAGTAATATGGCTTTAACTATTAATAAAGCCTTTGATTATGCTGAGGTAATAAACAACGGAGAACATTTAATTTTAGCAGAGGCTTTGCTTGGAAAATTAGAAGGAGAATATGAGGTAGTAAGAACCTTTAAGGGGGAAGAATTATTAGGTGTTGAGTATGAGCCAATGTTTAACTTCTCTAAATTTGAAGGGAAAGCTCATATTGTAGTTCATGGAGATTTTGTAACACTTACAGATGGTACAGGAATCGTTCATACAGCACCAGCTTATGGTGAAGATGATAACCTTGTTTGCAGACAAAATAACATTGCATTTATAAACCTTGTAGATACTGAGGGTAAATTTGTAGATGAAGTTACGCCTTGGAAAGGACTATTTGTAAAAGATGCAGACACTAAAATAGTAGAGTATTTAAAAGAAAATAATATACTTTATAAAGCAGAAAAGTTCTCACACTCTTACCCATTTTGTTGGAGATGTGATACACACCTGCTTTACTATCCAAGAGAAACTTGGTTCATTAAAATGTCATCTTTAAGAGATAAGTTAGTACAAAATACCAATAACACAAACTGGTACCCTGATAACATCAGAACAGGAAGATTTGGAAACTTTGTTGAAAATGTAATTGACTGGGGACTAAGCAGAGAAAGATATTGGGGAACACCACTTCCAATATGGGAATGTGATTGCGGTCATAGAGAGTGTATAGGAAGTATAGAAGAGCTTAAAGAAAAAGGAATAGATGTACCTGAAAATATAGAACTTCATAAGCCATATATAGACGGAGTTAAATTAAAATGTTCATGCTGTGGAAAGGAAATGACTAGAGTTGCAGAAGTAATAGACTGTTGGTTTGATTCTGGTTCTATGCCTTTTGCACAACATCATTATCCATTTGAAAATAAAGAGATTTTTGAACAAAATTTCCCAGCACAATTTATATCAGAAGCTGTAGACCAAACAAGAGGATGGTTCTACACTCTGATGGCTATATCAACTGTAATATTTGATAAGAGTGCATTTGAAAACTGCGTTGTGCTAGGTCATGTACTTGATAAACATGGACTTAAGATGTCAAAACATAAAGGAAATGTATTGAGTCCAAGTGTTGTTTTGGAAAATGAAGGAGCAGATGCTACTAGATGGTATTTCTATACTGCAAGTGCACCATGGCTTCCATCAAGATTTTATGAAGAAGCTGTTCAAGAAAGTCAAAGAAAATTCCTAGGTACATTCTGGAATGTATACTCATTTTATGTACTATATGCTGATTTAGATAACTTTAATCCATTAGATTATAAAGACTTTGTAAGTGGAAATATAATGGATAAGTGGATTACATCTAGATTAAATTCATTAATAAAAGAAACAGCAGATCATCTTGATAACTACAGAATTACTCAAGCAGCTAACAACATTGGAGATTTTGTGGATGAGTTATCAAATTGGTACGTCAGAAGAAATAGGGTAAGATACTGGAGTGAAGAGTTAACTGATGATAAAGTAGGCGCTTATGTAACACTATATAGAGTGCTTACAACATTAAGTATGATAGCAGCCCCATTTGTACCATTTATGACTGAAGAAATTTACCAAAACCTTGTAGTAAGTATCGACAGTAATGCACCTGAAAGTCTTCACTTATGCAGATGGCCTGAATACAATGAAGAACTAGTTGATAAAGATTTAGAAAAAGAAATGGATGAGGCTTACAAATTAGTTAAGCTTGGAAGAAGTGCTAGAAATGGTGCTAACATAAAGAATAGACAGCCACTTTCTGAAATACTTGTAAGTTCTAAATCTCTTCCAGAATACTATGGTGATATAGTTAAGGATGAGTTAAATATAAAGAATATAGTATTTGGTGCTGATTTATCAAAGTATGTTAATTTCGACATAAAACCAAATCTTCCTGTGCTTGGTAAGGCCTATGGTAAGTTAATCCCAGGCATAAGAAAGCAAATATCTTCTATGAATCAAATGGAACTTGCTCAAAAAATCAAGAACGGACAGATAGTAACTATCAATGTAGATGGAACAGATATAGAACTAAATGAAGAAAAGTTACTAGTAACAATGCAGGGGCTAGAAGGATTCGCTTTTGCTGGTGAAGGAACTACAGGCGTAGTCTTAGATACAACCATTACTGAAGAATTAAGAGAAGAAGGTTACCTTAGAGAAATATTAAGTAAAGTACAGAATATGAGAAAAGAAAGTGGATTTGAGGTAGCTGATAAAATAAAACTTTATGTTTCAGGTAACTTAAATTTAGAAAATGTGGTTAAGAAATTTGAGGATGACATAAAGAAAGATACTTTAGCAGTGGAAATAATCTATAATGCTGAAAGGGAATACAGCAGTCATAAGATAAATGGTGAAGACTTTAATATGGCAGTTGAAGTAGTTAGATAATAATTAAAAATGTGTATAAGATATCTTATACACATTTTTAATATACATAAGAATTCAATATAAGATTAATATTATATAGTGAAGAAAACATTTAAATAACTTGTAATAAAAGGATTTTATAAGTATAATAATTAAAAGAAAAAATATCGGGAGTTGATAAGATGGCAGCATCAATTAAAGACGTGGCAAAAGAGGCAGGAGTATCAATAGCTACAGTTTCTAGAGTTTTGAATGATGTAGACGTTGTTAATGAAGAAACTAAGAAAAAAGTATTAGAAGCTATAGAAAAGTTAGGTTATAGACCAAATATAGTAGCAAGAAGTTTAAAGACGCAAAAAACCAGGACAGTGGGTATAATAATACCTGACATATCAAGCCAATTCTATCCTGAAATTGTTAGAGGAGCTGAAGATGTAGCTAATATATATGATTATAATATAATGCTATGTAATACAGACCTAGATCCAGAAAAAGAAATGGAATACTTGAAAGTATTAAGAGAGAAAATGGTTGATGGAGTTCTATACATGAGTGCATCTTTAGAAGACAGTATGTTAGAACTTATAAAGAAGCTTCAGGTTCCAATGGTGTTAGTTGAAACAGCTAGCAATGAGGCAAGTATCCCTAGTATAAATATCGATAACGAAAAAGCAGCATCAGAGGCCGTTAATTATTTAATAAATAAAGGAAATAAAAAGATAGGTTACATAGGAACTCATGAAGACGCTAATAACGCTAGTGCTTTAAGGTACTTAGGATATAAAGCTGCACTTAAAGAAGCTGGACTTGAATTAGATAAAAACATTATTAGATTTGGAGGCTTAAAAGCTCAGGACGGATATGAAGGAATGACTGATATTATAGAGCACAATAAAATAGATGCATTATTCTGTGCTAGTGACGAAATTGCAATGGGTGCAATAAATGCATTAAGAGATAAAGGTTTAAGAGTTCCAGAAGATGTAGATGTTATTGGATTTAATAATATATACTCAGCTTCTATATTCTATCCTAAGCTTACAACTATAGCAGAACCTATGTACGATATGGGATCATTTGGTATGAGAATGCTTATAAAAATTATAAATAAGCATGAAGTAGAAATTAAAGATTATATACTTAAACACGAGTTAATAGAAAGAGATTCTTGTAAAAAATAATAAATTTGTGAGTTTAGACCACTAACTATAAGTACCTTAGGAGGTATTGTAGGATCAATTGGTGCTTATTGCTTAGAGGAACTTAAGGAAAGAAAAGACCCTTAGTAGAAAAGTTAACACATAGAAAAACCACTGAGATTTTCATATCGGTGGTTTTATTTTTTTATGGAAAATAAGTCTAAAAAAGATGTCATTAAAGTCTGAAATGTGTTTTATGATTGTTTTTGAAAAAATTTATATATGATGGTATAATTTTACATAAAGGTGAATAGGGTTATAGGATGTACTATGGAGGGAAAAAAATGGAGGATAAAGATAAAGTTAAAAAGCTATTTTCTTATCTTTTAGGTATTAAAAAGTTTAATGAGAAAGTGGTAAGAAACATTTCAGATTATGAAAAATTTTATTGGGAAAATGATTTACGTAAAGTCACTGGATGTAGTGTAAATAAAAAAATTAGTAGTAAGGACTGGTGGCTTGAAATTGATAAAAGATGTAAAGATGTTTACGAACAGTTTTTCAAATTGTATCTAGAATTTGAGAAAAGAGAGGAATGTAAAGAAATTATCTGGGGAAATGGATTAATTGTTTGGGAGTACAATAATGAAAAGATAATGCACCCTATGCTTACTACTAGAATGAAAATTAAGTTTGATTCTGCAAAAGGAGTGTTTACTCTAGTTCCAATAGGCACAGCTAAACTTGAAGTTAACATCTTTGATGGTATAGATGTTCCTAATTTGTCCAATATATTAAAGATTGATGACAAAATAGTAAAATATGACTTAGACCCAAGATACATAAACAATACCAAAGATATATTTAAAGAGATAGTTTCATATTTAAGTCCAGATGGGAAGATTGATGTAGAAAATACAATTATAGATAAACTCAATTTTTCAAGTACTCCTGTTATATACAATAAGTCTGTTATTTTCGTAAGAAAGGCTAATACAAGATTATGGCAGCAAGAAATAAAGACTATAATTAATAAAATAGATAAAGGATATAAAATACCAAATACAGTAAGAGCCTTAGTTAACAAGGAGAGCATAAATCAAAGTGAAACTGATTTAGATGAATGGAGAGATGTATCAAAGGATTTACTTTTTCCACTACCATCAAATGCACAACAAAAAGAAATAGTGAAACGGATATCTGAAAATTATGGTGTTGTATTACAAGGACCTCCTGGCACAGGGAAAAGCCATACTATAGCTAATTTAATATGTCATCTCTTATCACATGGGAAGAGAATTTTAGTTACAAGTCAAAACGAAAAAGCGCTAACGGTTCTTTCAGACAAGATACCGGAACAGATAAAGCCATTATGCATAGGGGTTTTAGGCAACGATATCAATTCCTTAAAGAATCTTGATGAATCAGTGAGAAAAATAACAACATTTCTAGCAGAGGACTCTGAGCGATTATATAAAGAAATACAGGATTTAGAGTATGAATTAGATAAATGTAAGAAAAATAAGAAAGAATTATATGATAAATTAAAGATGATAGAAGGTATGGAAAATAATTACATAAAGTGTAATAATGAAACTTATAAAATTACGGACATAGCTAGTTGGGTCAAAGAAAATAGAGACAAATATGGATGGATACAAGATAATATCGATGCTAAATTACGAATGGTTATAACTGAAAAGGAGTTTAAAAGATTCATAAGCCTCTTGTTAACAGTTAACAAAGAACAGAAAAAGGCTTTCGATAACATGAAACTTGTTATAGATAAATTACCTACAAAAAATGAGATATTTAATAGTATATCTAAGGTAAAGAAATTAGATGAAAAAAAGGATTATTTGTCTAATATATTGAAAGAATGGCGTATACCAGACAAGAATAGGTGTGATTACCATAAGCTTACAAAATTATTAGTGCAGCATAAAAAAAAGCTGAATGAGGTTAACGTAGGTATCTTCGGGAATATATCAAAGAGGTTTTACAGCAGTAAAATAGCACATGAAGCACTTAATGATCTAGCACATAAGAGTAATGATTATATATTAGTCCTTAGTAAGATAAGAAATGAACTTAGAAATCATGATATAAATATTTCTAAATATGTGGAATTTGATAAATTATGTGAAGACTTTGATATACTATATAAAAATTTAAGTTTAAGAGGAAAAGTAGGAAAAGTATTTAGGATGCTTCACCCAGAATGCAACTATATAATTAATGAATGTACTGTTGATGATAAACCTATAGTAGGTTTAGATCAGGCTTTAATATTTAAGCTGTTTATCCAAGAAAAAATAATTTTAAGAGATTTGCAAAATTTATGGATAAATACAATAAATGAATATGGAGTAGAGATAGATAATTTAAGCTCTAACACACTAGACTTAATGTCTATAGAACAATATATAAATAAATTAAATACTATAGTTAATTGGGATAAAGACTATAAGTTTGAAATTATGTCCATGCTAGGAAAAATATCAATTCCAGAAGAATTAAACTGGCATATAGCAGAAACTTATGATTATTTAATAGAGTGCATTCAATGTATTAAAGAACTAGAAGAATATAATAAATCAAAAGCATACATTGAAGTTTTGAAGAAGGTTATTCTAACTACAGGTAAGTTAGATGACCTATATAAGGGGTTAGCACAACTGGATATTGATCATGTAGAAAAAGAACTAAATAAAATTGAACAACTAAAATCAGTAAAAAATGATTTATTAGAATTAGATAGGCTTACAAGAAAATTAAGCATAGATTGTCCTATAACAACAAATAACATTATTAATGAGGAAAGGATCAATTTAAACAAATTTGAATGTTGGAGTAAAGCGTGGAAGTGGGCTCAGTTGAATAGTATATTAAAAAACATACATGAATTTAATCTTGAGGCTATTGAAGAAGAAATAGAACAAGAAAAATCAAAAGAGAGAATTCTTATAAAGGATATAGTAGCTAAAAGAACCTGGTATAATCAAATATTAAGAACTTCTGAAGAGGAAAAGAGAAGTTTATTTGCTTGGATGCAGGCTGTAAAAAGGATAGGTAAAGGTACTGGAAAGATGGCATCTGAGTATAGAAAAATAGCTCAAAGTGAAATGGAAAGATGTAAGTCAGTAATTCCAGTTTGGATTATGCCTTTAAATAGAATAATAGAAAATATAAAACTATCTGAAGATTTATTTGATGTGATTATATTTGATGAAAGTAGTCAAAGTAATATATTCTCTACATGTGCTTTAATGAGAGCAAAAAAGGCAATAATAGTTGGAGATGATAAACAAATAAGTCCAGAAACAATTGGAATAAGCCAAAGCCTTATACATGGACTAATGGACAAATATCTTAAAGATATACCTCATAGCCAATGGTTTGATTTACAAACAAGCCTCTATGATACAGCACTAAGGGTGTTTCCTAATAGATTAATGTTGAAAGAACACTTTAGGTGTGTTCCGGAATTAATAGGTTTTAGCAATGAGTATTGTTACTATGGAGAAATAAATCCCTTAAGATACTCGCAACTAAAAGAAATGCTATATCCACCTATAGCAACAGTAAAGGTGGAAGATGGATATAGGGAATTAAATAAACCAATAAATCTTAAAGAGGCAGAACTTATAGTAAATAAAATAGTAGAATTATGTAAAGATAAAAGATATATGGGAATGACTATGGGCGTAATATCTCTTTTAGGAGAAAGTCAAAGTGAGTTAATTGAAAGCATGCTTAAAAA
This sequence comes from Clostridium sp. DJ247, assembly GCF_014231265.1. Classification (NCBI taxonomy): domain Bacteria; kingdom Bacillati; phylum Bacillota; class Clostridia; order Eubacteriales; family Clostridiaceae; genus Clostridium; species Clostridium sp. DJ247. The sequence goes on from NZ_JABAIW010000031.1 coordinate 56,782, forward strand.
TAAATTAGGTGAAGAAGAAATTATAAAAAGAAATCTTATATGTGGTGATGCATATTCTTTTCAGGGGGATGAAAGAGACATAATATTTTTGTCTATGATAATAGCAAATAATGTTAAATTCAATTCTCTTACAAAGGAGTCTGATATTAGAAGGTTTAATGTGGCTGCAAGTAGAGCTAGAAATCAGTTATGGTTAATTCATTCTGTAGACTTAAAGGACTTAAATCCAGAATGTGTAAGATATGGATTATTAGAATATTGTTTAAGCTACAAAAATAAAAATATGATTAAAAAAAATACTAATGATGTCTTTCAATCAAGGTTTCAAAAAGATTTTTATAATAGTATAAAAAATAAGGGATATATAGTAACGCCACAGGTTAAAATAGGAACATATAAAATAGATTTCTTAATAGAAGGTGTAGAATGCAGGGCAGCAATTATATGTGATGGGAATACTAGTGTTGAAAACTATAATTGGGAAGAACATATTGAACAACAATTAGATTTAAGAAGACTTGGATGGAACTTTTATAGAGTAAGAGCAAGTGAATTTTATTATGATCCGGAAAAAACTTTAGATAACCTATATGATAAATTAAAATCAATAGGAATAAATCAATATCATGATAAACAATCATTAGATACAAACCTAAGAGTAGTATAGATTTATTATAAATAACATCTACAATAGTTATAATATAGGTAGATGTTATTTATATGTAAGGGTGAATATGTATGGTGAAAATGGTAGATAACTCAATTCCTATAAAATTCATATCTCAATTATCTAGGAAAGAAGCTAATAGTAGAAAGCCTGTATATAAGCTGCATAAATGGTTTGGAAGAAAAACTGATGCTATATTCAGGAGTATACTTCTTGCTTTAGAGCTAGAAGCAAATGAACTAGATAATTTTAACGATATATATTATAGAAACAACTACCAACTTCTTAAAGGAAAAATTATATTAGATCCTTTTATGGGAGGAGGATCTACAGTTGTAAATGCACTCAGGCTAGGGGCAAAGGTGGTAGGGATAGATATTAACCCTGTGGCTTGGTTTATTACTAAAAATGAGCTTCAGCTACCTCGTACATCTATAAATAATATTTACTCAGAAGAGGAAATAAATCTTATTTTAGATAAAGAATTTTCAAAGCTTGAAGAGAATATAGGCAATGAAATAAAAGAATCATATAAAACTACTATATATGATCATGAAAAGAATATAAAAAGAAAAGTAGATATTATGTATGTGTTATGGGTGAAAAAAGCTACATGCCCTAAGTGTGGAGAATGTTCTAAGCTTTTTCCACACTATACAATTACAAAGTTAATCAAAAAAAACTATGAAAATTTTAATATATGTCCGCAGTGTGGAGAAATTGTAAGGGGAAACCAAAAAGAGTTAATCTGTGGCAGCTGTAGCTATAAGTTTAATAATCATATAGGTATTTATAAAGGAAGAAAGTTTACGTGCGTATCATGTAACACAAATTGGGATTTAGTTAGAGATATAATGAAACATAGAGATAACCCTTTAGATTTGGAGATGTACGCAATTCAATACTATGATTCAGAAACAAAAAAGAAGGGATTTAAGATACCAGATAAAGAAGATATAGATAACTATAACAAAGTTAAAGAAAAAGCTATAAATTTGTTACATAAGGACAATAAATTTATCCCTACATCAGAAATACCAGAAGGATATAATACTAAACAAATAATAAATCATAACTATAAATATTGGCATCAAATGTTTAATTATAGACAACTATATTATTTAGTAAGATTATTAGAAGAAATAAATAAAATATCGGATGATAAATTAAAGGAATTATTTTTATGTGTATTTTCTAATACAATAAATGCAAACAATATGTTTTGCATTTATAATTCACAATATGGAAAAATCGAGCCTTTATTTGGAGATCATCATATGGCACCTGTAGTAAATCCTGTGGAAAATAATCTATGGGGAACTAAACTTGGAAGAGGAAGTTTTATAAAACATTACAAGAGTCTTATTCAAAGTAAAAAATTTAATTATAGTCCTTATGAGAGAATAAATAATAATGGAAAAAATATTAATATAGCCTTAAAGAATGAAAGGTTTTATTCGGAATTTGCGGAGGATTTCATAGACTTAGTTAACAATAAGAAAAATACATTGCTTAAGTGTCAAACTGCTGAAGACTTATCTTTTATACCAAATTGTTCTGTAGATGCAGTAATAACAGATCCACCATATTACTCTGCCATAAACTACGGAGAAATAAGCGAGTTTTTTTATATATGGGATAGAATAATTTTAAAAGACAAATACAACTTTTTTAACTCTAATCATATACAATTCAACCATGAGGTTACTGTAAATGAAGCTAGAGGAATATCTAAAGAAGAATTTTTGCTAAAGTTATCTAAATGTTTTAGTGAAGTCAGGAGAGTGTTAAAGGAAGATGCACCTTTAATACTTACATATAATAATAGTTCACCAGAAGGATGGGAGCTTATGTTCAAATCCCTTACTAATGCAGGATTTGGCGTGGAAAAAACATATCCTATACATACGGAGCTACGGGCAGGGCTAATTGATAACAAAAGAGAAAAAATGAATTACGATTTAATTATTGTAGCTAGGGCTAAAAGTGTAGAAAGGAAAGAATTTATAAAATTACATGAATTTATAACCAGTGTAAATACAGAGTTTAATAAGACTATGATTGAATTAGATGATAAGGAACTGTCTCGACTAGATATTATACTTATTAAGGTAGGAAAGGTATTAGAACTATATTCAAAAAAATTATTTAATGTGTATAAAGATGAAAGAAAAATGGATTTAAGAGAAATGTTGGATTATTTTTACAGTGAGAAAAAATTTATGTAATAATTTATATGGAATACAAGTTATTTTTTCACAATTGCTGTAAAATGTACATATTATACAGTAAAGCATTATTAGGAGTGGGGACAATTGTTATATGCATTAATTCTTGCAGGTGGCAAAGGAACAAGGCTTTATCCTCTCTCTAGATACAAGAATCCAAAGCAATTTCTAAAAATTATAAATAATAAAAGCTTTTTAAGAACTGCGGTAGATAGAATAAAGTCTCTGGTAGATAAGGAGAATATATATATAGTTACAAATACAGAATATATAGATAAGGTTTATGAGGAATTACCTGATATAGATAAAGGTAATATATTTGCTGAACCAGAGAATAAAGAAACTCCTATATTCACGTTATTGGGTTACATGATGAAAACTTAAATTATACGACCAGATATGTTACCAAACTTCAGCACGTTAAAAACTTTTTATCAGTCTAAAGTTCGTGTTTAAGCAGAGAGCCAAAATCTGTGATTTTGTGCGAATCGCTTACTCCTCTGACGAAAGGAAGAGGAGTTTCATAATAATGTAAAGAACCTTATATAAACTCGCTGCACTCAAACATATATAAGGTTCTAAGGTTTTCTAAAACACTTCACTAAGACTGCTAAAAAAGTTTTTAAATGTGCTTTCAGTTTTGGTAACATATCTCTCCGTATAATTTAAGTTTTGAACATGGAGTCCTGCATGGTTTTTATATAAAAAATTAACCAAAAGAATAAAACCTTTTTCAGTGGAAAAACTAAAAGCAGAAAGGGGAGTTATAAATGACGAATGAAAAGAATCATAAATCAAGTAATAAAGAAAATAAGAGAAACGATATGAATAGACCTACGGGAGTTAGAAATAATGAAAAGAATCCTCCTAAATTTGAAACTTTTGATGGTAAGCCTGTTTATTGATATTATAATATATATATAACCATGCCCGAAATTTAACTTATACGACCGAATATGCTGCCAAACTTCGGCACGTTAAAAGCTTTTAATTAGTCTAAAGTTCGTGTTTATGAAAATCTAAGAACCTTTGATAAACTCGTACCTCAAACATATCAAAGC
>NZ_JABAIW010000032.1:0-60234 GCF_014231265.1 Clostridium sp. DJ247
GTTCTGATAAAATTCGTTCACTAGCTTATGCTAGAAGTTTCCTTGTATAAGTTAAGTTTTTAGTTAGAAACCCTATACCAATTCAAAAATTGAAAGATAACCTTAAATCACTGATAAATACTGATAAATACTTATAAAAAAATATTAAAACTTATAAATAGTTGATATTTTACTTATAAACAATTATAATATAGTTATAAAACCAATGACAAAATAGAGGTGAATATTATTGTATCAGGAAGAAAGAATGCAACTTATTTTAGAACATTTAAATGAAAATAAAAGAATAAGTGTAGAGGAAATATGTAATCTCTATAATGTTTCGAGAGATACTGCTCGTAGAGACTTGGTAAATTTAGAAAGACAAGGCTCTATTTTAAGAACTCACGGGGGAGCTATACTGCCAAAAATAAATGAACAAATTAAAAGCTATTCAGAAAGACTTCTATATGATATAGAGGAGAAGCATAAAATAGCAAAATTAGGAGCTTCATTGGTAAAAGAAAGAGATACCGTAATTTTTGATACTTCAACTACGGTTCAAGCTTGTGCAGAATTAATAGAAAATAAACAATGTACTGTAATAACTACGTCAATTAATGTTGCAGATATAATTTCAAAAAAAACTAGTATTAATATTATAATGCCAGGAGGAAGGTTGAACAGCACCCATAGGTTTTTATATGGAGCAGCTACTATTAAAATGCTTTCCAACTATTTTGCTGATAGAGCCTTTATAGGTGTACTGGGAATATCGGAAAATGGTATTACAGTAGCTGATGATGAAGATGCTGCTGTAACAAAGAAAATGATAGAACAATCAAGAGAGGTTATAATATTGGCTGATCATACAAAATTTAATAAAACTGCAGTTTTTAAAGTATGTGATCTTTCAGAAATTGACTTTATAATAACTGATAAACAACCGGAAAAAAGCTTTATGGAGTTGTTAGATAAAAACAATATAGGCTTAATAATTGCTGAATGATAGGAGGAAATGTATAATGAAACTTATTGCTACAGATTTAGATGGAACTTTATTAAATTCAAGACATGAAGTAAGTAATGAAAACGTTAGTGCTTTGAAATTAGCTAGAGAAAAAGGAGATGAAGTAGTTATTGCTACAGGGAGAACCTATGCAGATGCTAACGCAATATGTAAAAAAATTGGTGTGGATGCTCATATCATATCAAATAATGGTTCTTTTGTGTACTCTAAACATGGGGAAAAATTAAAAGCTATAACATTAGAAAAAGAAAAAATCAAAGATATATTAAAATGGTTGAGTGACAATGAATATTATTATGATATAGCTACAGATAAAACTACATTTGTACCATTCAATATGAAAAATATATTGAGGAATGATTTTAATAAGACAAAAATGAACAATGATTCTTTAAGTGAAGAGTTGCTCCATTATACAATAGATCTGATACTTTCACAGAAAGGAATTGAACTTATAAAAGACATAGATGATATAATGCACAGGGATGAAGAATATTGTAAAATAACAATAAATTCTTTTGATAAAAACAAGAGAGTTAAAGGAACTGAGTTTTTTAGTAAGGATGAAAGCTTATCAGTAGTTTCATCAGCTAGATTTAATTTTGAAATAATGAATGTTAGTGCTTCAAAGGGTAACTCTCTAGAATATCTAGCAAAATACTTAAATATTTCTTTAAGTGATACTGCAGCTATAGGTGATAACTATAATGATATATCAATGTTTAATAAGGCTGCAGTAAGTGTTGCTATGGGTAATGCCAATGAAGATATTAAAAAAGTATGCAAGTATATATCAAAATCTAATGATTTACATGGAGTAGCGTATGCTTTACATGAGTTTGTATACAAATCAAAATTAAAAAGTTCTCTAGCTTAATAGTAAAACATATTACTAAAAACATAGCTAATAGCAAAGATGAAATAGTAGGCAGAGTAGAGACAGCTTCATCTGTGGCAGAAGAAACATCAGCAACTTCAGAGGAAATATCTGCATCAGCACAGCAATTGAATTGCTCATCAGAAGAAGTGTCTAATGCGGCACAAAAAGCAAATGATATTGCTCAAAGAATATCAGCCCAAATAGGAAGATTTAAAGTATAAAGTTATTTAAAGAGGTTGTATTAAATATATATTTAATACAACCTCTTTAAATTTTATTAAGTACATATAGTTATATATCTTTTGAATTTGCCCTTAGAAACATCACATCTATCAACAATGTTAAAACCTGATGCTATAATATGCTTATCCATATTTTCAAAGGTTATGATCACCATTTTATTGGAGATTTCACGAGCTTTCTTTATAATACTTAATTGTTGTTCAAGTGTAGTTGGGGAAAATAACCCATAAGGCATATCTATAATGGAAACATCAAATTTTTTATTTATGTTATTCATATCATCAATAATAACTACATCTTTGTAATCAAAATATTTAAGATTTTTCTTTGCATTTTCACCAATCATCGAATTTATTTCATAGCCTTCAATATTGATGCCAAGCGATAGAGCTTCTATAAGAATTGTGCCAATACCACAACAGGGATCTATTGCACTACATTTTAAATCATTGGATACAGCAATATTTACAATTGCTCGGGCAACTCTAACTCCAAGGGCATTACTATAATCATAGGGCTTTCTTTGGTGTTGTTGCCATGCTGCATTATTAGCTCTATATTCTCCAAATATCCATTTTTTATGAACCTTCGTTATACCTAGCAATAATTTAGGGGAATGTAATTCAGCTTCACCATTTATATTTTGTCCAATTAAATATTCAATTTTACGTCTTTCCTCGTAACCAACATTCTCATTACCATAGTTCATATAACAAACCTTAAAATCTTCATAAGATAATCTATCAGCTTTAATTTGACAAATTATATCTTCTAAGGCATTTCCAGTGTAAATTATAGATATACACTGCTTTATAAAAGGACTTCTTGTTGGGTCAATTTGATGATAAGAAAAAAAGTATTTTTTATTCGGAACTTTGTTAAAAAGAGATTTCATTTCCATCTTGCATATACTTTCTTCATCCGAAGCAAAATTAATTACATAGAAATGGGGTTTAATTTTATTATTAATATTTACTTTTGGCCTCATAGGGGACTTTGATTTACTATTTTTTATATTTATAGGAATTAGTTTCAACATAAATACACCTCTTAAGGTCCTTATTTTGATTTTCTTCTGTTAGGGTTATTAAAAAAGTCTAGCACATTTTAAGTAGTTTTTACAATAGTAAGAGTTACTTGTTTTGCTGATTTTAGTATAATACTTTCATTTAAATATTTTTTAATTAGTCTTAACGAAAATTTGAGCTTTAGACTAATTAAAAATATTTAACATGACTAAACATGGCAATATATACGGTGGTATAAGTTGAATTTCAGGTATGGTTATCTATAGACTGGATCTAATAGTATATACTAGTTTAATTAGATATTACAAAAATTGTATAAAAAACTAGTTGTAAGAGAAAGATTTAAATAAACGTAGATATGCTTACCATGTAGATAATAAACATTGATAAAAATATATCAAGGGGTTTGTGTTATCATAAATAATTTCTTATAATTAAAGTAATAAAATAATTTTATACCTAGTTCTTAATGTTAATAAAATAAGATAGGGGAGATGAATAACATGTCTAAATATAAAGTTGGAGATGAGTTAATAATAATACAAAATCCTTCAGAGGATGAGAAAAAATTAAAGGAATTAACAAAATTAGAAGTAAAAGAGGATTATGCTCAAATTTCTTGGGGATTAAAAATACTAAATGTTGAGTATGATAAACCTAACGTTACTCTCACATATAAAAATTTCTATGGAGACGTAAATAAAGTTTTTGCAGAGTGTAATGATATAGAGAACTTTGACAAAGAAAAAGTTTTAGAAAAAGCCTTATTAAAGGCTTTCCAATCAGAAATAATTAATATTAGTGTTGCTAAAAACTTCAAAAAAATATAACTTATAAGATTTTATTTATTAAGGTAAGGCGCTCTTGTTTAATATTTAACAAGGGTGTCTTGTTGTTATCAAGAAATATTTAACACATATAATACGTAAATTTCTGATATTTAATTATAAGTATAGTATATCTATTTATTCCATGACTACCCGCTCTAATACTCCTATGTTTATGTGTAAAACTTGGAATTTTTAGTTTTAAGTCTATAGGATTATTATCCCGTGTGATAATATATATTGTATACAAATATTATAATGGAGATATAAAATGGAAATTAAATTTTTAAAAATAGAAACTTTTATACCAGAAAAATACTTAGAAGAATTAAGAAGAAGATTAAATGATATAGGAGCACTTACTATAGGTGGAAACTATGACAATTGTATGTCTGTTTCTAAAGTTATAGGCTTTTGGAGACCTTTAAAGGGAGCTGATCCTTTTATAGGAGAGGTGGGAGAATTATGCAAAGAGGAAGAATATAAAGTTGAATTTTGTTGTAGTAGAGAAATTATAAAAAAAGCAGTAGATACAATTAAGATGGTTCATCCTTATGAAGTACCTGTTATAAATGTAATACCTATATTAAACCCTTACGAGCTTTAAATTATAACATATCCCTTTGCAAACAATCATAAATAGGATATAGTCTATCATATACATTCTTAATTATATTAAAATTCTCTAACTGAGTGGTATTATCTGTATTTGTGTTAGATTCTCCAAGTATTTCTAATTCCAACTGTAGTGTACCTAATAAATATTTCAACTGAAAAAAGTTAAGTTTGATTACAATAGGATCCTTATAAACACTATTTGTTAGAAAATACATAATGTCATGTAACTTATCGTTAAAATCTTTTAGATAAATTATTTTTTCATAATTATAATGATTTTCTGAATTAATAAGTTTATTATTAATTTGAATTTGTTTATGAACACATTTAAGAAGTAAATCTATTTCCTTTAGGTTAATATTTAATTCTCTCTTTTCATATAATAAATCATTTTCTGAAAACATATCTAAGTTAGTATCTTTTATATTGAGGTTATCTCTATTAACTTTTTTGCTAAATTTCTTAAATTCAATTATTTTTCCCATAAGGCTACTCCTAATTTATATAATAAAAAATATTTTATATTAGATTATAATTTAGTTATAAACTTTTGAAGTGCAGATGTCTAAAAATCTTTTTAAAAGCAGTTTTCCATAATCATGTTCTTTAACTGATTCATAAAGTTTATCAAAATCATATCCGTTTTTTATTAAGTCAATTTTCTGATAATCTATGTATATTCGTGATACGTCTGCATTAAATTCTGGGTGAAATTGTACTCCCCATATACATTTATTAATGCAAAAAGCATGATGAGGCTCAAAGCTATTATAAGCTAATATGCTAGCATTTAAAGGAGTCTTCAATGCAGTTTGTGAATGAGCTACATGCGCAGGGAAGGTTTTAGGTAATACTCTAAGAAGTAAATCTTTTTCTCCTTCCTCCGTAAGAGTCACATCTACAGTACCAACTTCACTTCCCTTAGGGTGATAATCTACCACCCCTCCGAAAGCCTCGGCAATTAACTGGTGTCCATAACATATACCAAGTATGGGAACATGTTTAGTAGAAGAATCTCTTAGCCACTTAATAGTGTAAGTACTCCAATCTTCCTTATCTGTTACCATTGAATGAGAGCCAGTTATTATAACACCAGAAAAGTTTTCTATATTAGGTATAAAGTTTTCTTTGTATACAGCACACGTAACCACGTTATCATGGGGTATATTCAATTGATTTATAATAAAATCTTCAAAATCTCCATATTTTTTGTGTATTGATTTAAAAGTGCTGCCTGTTTTAACAATGAGTAATTTCATAAAGTTCACTATCCTCTTACCCGTTACTTTTGTATTTTAATATTTTCAGCTTTAACACAATTTTAGTGCATAAAATTGTATATTTCAATGGATAATTTTGTAATTTTAATGCCTTTGAGAAAAAGAGTTAAGGTTCAGTTTCATTTAGGCAAGCTTTTGAAACTATCTAAATCCTAGTTGAATTAATCTGGGTTATTAGACTTCATAAAATCTTTAAATTTAGTTTTTATATCTGGGTTGCTTTTTATGAAACTTATATAACATTGGAAGCACTTTACGGTTTCATTGCTTATGGTATGTTCTACTTTCTCAGTTTCTTCTAAAATTTTATTCTTAGAAACACCAAGAATATCAAGTAATTGAGCAATAATATTATGACGATTTATTAATTTCTCTGCAGCTTTTTTCCCGTCTTCTTTAAGCATTATAACACCGTATTTTTCATATCTTAAAAGTTTAAGTTCAGCCAGCTTTTGTATCATTCTAGTAACAGAAGGTGGTTGAACATTAAGAGCATCTGATAACTCGTTGACTCTTGTAAATCCAGTATTCTTAGATAATCTATATATCATCTCAAGGTAGTCTTCCATAGATGCAGTAAGGAGACTGTCATCTTTCTTCATGTACTCATTAAATGTATAGAATTCATTGCTATCCATAATAATCCCTCATTTTAAACATATAGTTTTTTAATAAAGTATATGTTTAAAGTTAAAAAAAATTACTGTAAAGTAACATTAGAATACTTTTCAAGAAAAAGGGATAACATAACTTCATAATTTATAATTTACCCTTATTAAGCATAAGAACTGATTTATTAAATAAAAATTTACTTTAAAACGCAGCTTTAAATTTTAAGTACTTATAGTAGTTCGATGATGTATTAACTATTGGTTAAAGGAGGAGTGGTATAGACATGAGTACCTGTAATGTTCAACGTAAAGAGGTAGAGCATATTTATGGTAAAATTAGCCCCTTTGAGCTGAAAAACAAGTTGATTAGTTTAGCAGAAGGACAAAAAGAAAAAAGTGCACGTACTTTATTAGATGCAGGAAGAGGTAATCCTAACTGGACAGCAGCAACTCCAAGAGAAGCCTTTTTTGCCTTTGGTCAGTTTGCTGTTGAAGAAACTCGTAGAGTATGGAATGAACGGGACTTGGCTGGAATGCCTCAAAAAGAGGGTATTGCAAGCCGTCTTATTAGTTATCTAGAAAAACATCAAAATGAGCCAGGGATAGAGCTTCTCAGTAAAATAATAGATTACGGTGTAAATGTTAAAAACTTTAATGGTGATGCTTGGGTTTATGAATTAGCAGATGGAATCATTGGAGATAACTATCCAGTACCAGACAGAATGCTAGTTCATATAGAAAAGGTTGTTCATGATTATCTTGTTCAAGAAATGTGCTATAATAAACCTCCTGTAGGCAAGTTCAATCTGTTTGCAGTAGAAGGAGCCACTGCAGCTATGTGCTATATATTTGATACTTTAATTGCTAATGAATTGCTTTACAGAGGTGATAAAATTGCACTTATGACTCCAATTTTTACACCCTATCTGGAAATTCCTCTTTTGCCTAGATATAATTTTGAAGTAGTTAAAATTAGAGCCACTGAAGTAACTTCAGATGGAACACATACTTGGCAATATCCTAGGGAGGAATTAGAGAAACTAAGTGATACAAATATTAAGGCTCTATTTGTAGTTAACCCTAGTAATCCACCTTCTGTAGCTATGAAACCAGAATCAGTTTCATATTTGGTTAACATGGTAAAAGAGCAAAATCCAAACTTAATGATTATATCAGACGATGTATATGGAACCTTTGTTGATGGGTTTCGATCCATAGTAGCTGATTTACCTTTTAACACAATAGGAGTTTATTCCTTTTCAAAGTATTTTGGTGTAACAGGGTGGCGTTTAGGAACAATAGCACTTCATGAGAAGAATGTGTTTGATAAATTACTTAAAGAGCTTCCAAAAGATAAAAAAGAAGAACTAGTACAACGATATGGAGCACTTTCTACCAATCCGGAAGATATCCCGTTTATTGATAGAATTGTAGCAGACAGTCGACAGGTTGCGCTGAATCACACAGCAGGATTATCAACCCCACAGCAGGTACAGATGGCCTTTTTTTCAGCTTTTGCTTTAATTGATAAAGAGGATAAGTATAAACAGCTAACAAAGGATATTTGCAGACGACGACAGAGGCTTTTGTTTAACAGTCTTGGATTAGATTTAAGAAAAGATCCATATGATGCTTCTTATTATACAGAATTTGATCTACTAGAATGGGCTTATCACTATTATGGTAAAGAATTTGCAGAGTACTTGCAAAAAAAATATGAACCTATTGATATTCTTTTCAGTTTAGCAGAGAAATCTTCTATTGTACTGTTAAGCGGTGGTGGTTTTTATGGACCTGAATGGTCTATAAGAATTTCCTTAGCAAATCTTAATGACGAATCCTACTCAAAAATTGGTGAAGTTCTTCATGAGACTTTAAAGGGTTATGTAGAACTTTGGGAAAATTCAAAACAGTTAATATAGATTTTTAATAATGTTCTATTATATTAGGCATAACTAGTGATGGAAGGTTATATTGTATACGTATTTGTTATTATAAATATGTATACAATATAAATTATTTTATTCATTGGCTACCAGCCGTAATATTCCCGCTTCTACAAGCCATGAGTTACGCCTGTTAAGCACTGGATTAGTTCAAGTAACACTCAGCTGGGGCAAAACCTCATATAAATGAAATTTCACTTTACTAACATAGCACCATAAAATGATGATAACTATTTTAAATATTAACTAAAATTAGGAGATAAAATAATATGGAAAACATGGATATTATGGTATATAACAAAAGATGGAGCATATTGCTTACTGTGTTAACTATGACATTCATGGCAACATTAGATAGTAGTATCGTAAATGTAGCTTTGCCTGTAATAGCCTTGGAATTAGCAGTAAGCATGGCCTCAATAGAATGGGTAGTAACCAGTTATTTAATAATTATTTCATCAACAATACTTATGTTTGGAAGGTTAGGAGACACAAAAGGAAAAACTACAATATTTAAATTTGGACTTGTGTTATTTGTTATAGGATCTTTAATGTGCGGGTTATCGAAACACTTAGTGTTTCTAGTGATATCTAGAATAATACAGGCCGTTGGAGCTTCAGCCTGTATGGCAACAAATCAAGGTATCATAACCCACGTTTTCCCAGATAATGAAAGGGGAAGAGCACTAGGGGTTTCGGCAATGTCTGTTGCATTGGGAACAATGGTAGGGCCGGCTCTAGGTGGATTCATGGTATCTATAATGAGCTGGGAATATATTTTTCTGATTAATGTGCCAATAGGGATATTTGCATTTATATTAGGAATGAAAACTCTTCCTAAGGCTAGTAATAGGGTAAATGAAAAATTAGATATAAGAGGGTCAATACTATTTATTATAGCCATTGTGTTGTTGTTTAGTTCGTTAAGCAGAGGACAAGGTGTAGGTTATAGTAATCCCTTAATTATTTTTGGATTTGTTATTTCTATTTTATCTATAGTAGCATTTATTATAGTAGAAGAAAATATAGATACGCCTCTTCTACAGCTAGATATTTTTAAAAATAAATTATTTTCTCTTAGTATTTTTTGTGCATTTACTTCTTTTATTGCTATTAGTTGTTCAAGTATTATTCAACCTTTTTATCTTCAGCATGTATTAAAGTTACCACCAGAAACCTCTGGTTTAGTTATGATGGTATATCCGCTAATTTTATCTGTGGTTGCACCTATAAGCGGATATTTATCTGATAAAATAGGATCAGAGTTTCTTACATTCTTAGGGTTAGTATTTACTAGTACTGGACTTTTTTTCATGTCTACCTTAAGTGAATATTCTACACTATGGACATTAGCATTTTTTATGGCAATGATGTCTATAGGAAATGGACTATTTCAATCTCCAAACAATTCTTTAGTTATGTCAACGGTGCCAAAAAATAAATTAGGGATTGCAGGAAGTGTTAACGCTTTAGTTAGAAATCTAGGAATGGTTGTTGGAGTTTCATTATCAACGACGTTATTATATAATCGTATGAGTTATAAAATAGGGTATCATGTGGTTAACTATGTTCAGGGAAGGGAAGATGTATTTGTATATGGTATGAAATATGTATATATTACTGCAGGTATTATATGTACTATAGGAGCAGTTTTAACCGCTCTAAGGTTATATGAACATAAAATAAAAAAGAAAGAAATTTATTAAATACGAACTCAATTAATCAAGTATTATCTAGATACAGTAGGTTAATTGAGTTTTTTTGCTAATTTTTACAGGTATATTGACCATGCTTATATATACATAGCTTGATTAAATTACATTATGTGGTATAATAAGTGATATCATTTAATAAGTTATTAAATAACCTATTAAATTTAGTATTACAAAAGATAACGGATTAAGAATGTTTGATTATAATAAGAAGGGAGGGATTTCATGGAACAAGTATATACAATTATATTTTGGGTAGGAGTTATCTATACAGTAATAACATTTTTAATCGGAAGCTTGTTTGATTTTGTTCATTTTGATAGCCATATAGATACTCATACTATATTTCCATTAAAACCAATAACCATAGTTTCATTCATTACTGTATTTGGTGGTATTGGGATTATTGGGACTAGCAGCAGATTAAATGCCATATTTACATTTATAATAGCATTTGCCACAGGGATTATAGTTTCTTTTATATTATATAGGCTTATATTGATTCCTCTATATAAAGCTCAGAATACCAGTGCAGTTTCACAAGATGCACTTATAGGAATGAAAGCAATAGTCATATCTCCAATTTTAGAAGATGGATTTGGAGTTATAGCATATATTGTTAATGGAAATAAGTATAATGCACCTGCACAGCATGTGGGTAAAAGTTCAATACCTCTATCTAAAACTGAAAAGATTGTTATTGTTGATAGTGGATCAGGAGAGGGAAAAGGAGCTTCGAAAGTCACTGGTTATGTCAGTGATATTATGTCTCAACTTCCTGAAACAGTAGAGGCTATAACTGGTGTGAATATTATGAACTTTTTAGATAAAAAATCTTAATGACTTATGAAGAAATAGCAGAAACTCTTAATTGCGGTGTAAATACTCCTAGAAGATGGATAAATGAAATGATAAATGAATTAGGAGTACTTCTTTTCGGAATAGATGGATTGAAATTGGACATAGTATAAACGTGGTAAAAAGATGGTATTTTAATAGTATTTTAAAAGTAGTAAAATGATAGCGTGAGAATTTATATTTTGCCAGCAGGATTACATACTGTGTGGCACAGTAATAAGCACTTGGTTAACTCCAGGTGCTATTTATGTTTTAAATGCGCAGTTATTAAGAGAAGTAAAAAAGCACACCAGAATAACTGGTGTGCAGAGGCTTTTTCTAATCCTCTTCCCATTCATCTTCATATCCATATCTACCGTATGGGTAGTATGGTGGGTAGTATGGTGGGTAGTATGGTCTTGGATAATAATAAGGACGAGGATAATATGGATATCTACGTCTTCTACGACGTCTTCTACGACGTCTTTGTCTGTATTCTGGATCAAAATCTTCATAATCGGAATCTTCATAATCGAAATCTTCATATTCGTATGGATTTTCGTATTCATATGGAGTAGCGTATTCATTCCTCATGGGCATTGAATAGTTGTATAGAGAACAATAATGTATAGGACAAATAAGGGGATTTATATTTCTAGGCTGATAGTAATTTTCCAGTATGTCTTTATTATTGTCATTGTTGTTGTCTATAGTATTCACGAAATACCTCCATAAAATTTACTATAATTATATATTATGAATAAATATATAAATTGTTACTTAAAATTAAAAAATATGAATAAAAAGAAGCGAGAGGTAAAAAAGCCTCTCCTTTTCTGATTTTCAAAATATGATGAAGCATAATAGTTATGTAAGACATAAAGGAGCTATTAGAGGAAATAAGTGAAAAGAGTATAGATGTATTAAATGATTTACGTTGATTGACAATAAGATGTTTTTTTACCTAATATACCATAAAGAGGAATATAGAGTTCGTATTTATATTAAGGGAGTGATAAAATGCGAATAAATTCAATTGCTAAATCTAATCAATATAATACGTATAGAGAACTAAGCTATAAACATGAAAATAAACGTAGAAGAAAAGATAATGAGCAAGATATTTTATTTTCTGATGTCTTAGAACAAATGAAGAAAAATAGTGCAGATAGGAATAGAAAATAGCACTAAGAACAATAAGATATAAATAACATTTAGAGCTCATATGGGCTCTTTTTTCATTCGCAAAACAAATGATAGACCAGTTAGGGCAGGTGAGGTGATTTGCCAAGAGAGAGAAGTCCAGACAGTTTAAAGGCAGAACATATGTAATTAAGATTATAACTACATTATTATAATATAATCATACTTTTAAATAGTTTTTATTAACTTATAGTATAGTAATTATATAAATGTATAAACTATAATTGCAGTGAATTGTATTTCGCCTCCTAATTTACATTTGAATTTTATTATAGCAACAAAAGAGCCTGTATCTAAATTGATGCAGGCTTTAGTTATGTTGCAACATAAAAATAATGCAACTTAATTTAAATACAATAAGTAACTTTTTATTTAAAACCGTGAAAACAGCTCTAATATTTAAGTTGCACACATTATTGCGATTATCAGCAAACTACTAAATATTTTTAAATAAAGAATCATAAATAACCTCTAACTCTTGAATTTTCAAGGGTTAGTTTTAATTATAAAGACTTGGTGAAGCTATTAAACAAATAAAGTAAGAAAAATAGAACACAATAATTTATATAAAGAATATATTGTAAAGTATATAAATTATGTAAAGTATATAAATTATGTAAAGTGAAGGTGAACATTATGACGATAATAACAGCGTTAGTTATTTTAGTGTTAACTTATGGTGGAAGGTAAGAATTTAAGAAAGATTAAAAAGAAATGTAGGAGAGGCAATGAAAGCCTCTCCTTTTCTAATTTAAAAATATCCTGTTTACTTTATAATTCAAAAGAACTTGATATAGAGCTTTTTATACTTTCATAGAAATTGGCTACTGATGTATTAATATATGGAATTAACCATAAAAAACCGATACCTAGAGTAAGTATAGATAATAAAGCCCATCCAATAAAACTGAAATGTAAACAGAATAATCTCCACTTGTTTCCTGCCATAATCTCTTTACTTAAATTTAAAGCTGCCATTGCTCCTATTTTAGGATTGTCATAAAGTATATAGAATGCCATTGAATATCTATATCCAGCAATTATGCCGGGTACTACAAGAAGCAAGGACCAGAGGAAGACGAAAAGTGTTATGAGGATTTGCAATATAAATGATGAGGTGAAATTTTTAAAACCATCAAATAGATTTTCAAATTTAAATACTTCTTTTCTAACTAATTTTATAAAACATGAAATAATTCCTAAAGTAAATGGACCTGTAAGTATTATACTTATAATTGGACCAACATATTTTATAGTGTTCGATAGACTAGTTATAATCACATAGACTACGCATAGCAGTATAGTAATGCCCCACTGTCCCTTTAGTTGATTTCGTGCAGTTAATTTTAATTCAGAGTTTGTCTTGATAGGATTGTTGTTAACAGTCATACTTTGACCTCCTAAAAAATTTTTACACAGGTAATCAATAAATCATATGATTATTTGTCATAATATATTCCAATTATTTACTATATTTTCAATATGTACTGAAACCTAGTAAATCATAAATAAAAATTAAAATCTTTAAAATTAAGATTTTAATAACATGATTTTCAATATTGAATGTGGTACTTAGTTGTAGCATTTTTTTAGTTTTTAAAACACAGGTAATGTGTTAAAATATGTATTGAGAATATGGCGAGAAGGTTATAGAAAGGTAGTTTTAGGTTTTTATGTGAATATGAGTTTTTCAAAGGAATATATAAATATTATGTTTTAAACTAATAATGATTTATTTTAGTAATGGAGGAAAAAATGAAAAATTTGAAGACATACCTAGAGCTTATTTTAGAAAATTAAGAAAAACTTTTACTGTAGATTTAAGTGCAAATGGAATAAGAATTATAACCTATGAAGATAAGATTATGTCTAAATATGCATTGATCTCCTTATTTATAAAAGAACAAATATATATATTGTGTTCTGTAGTAAGAACTAATTATGATGACATAAGTAAGAGTTATCAAACTGCTATGCAATTCATAGATTTAAACAATAATAAGTGGCAGTATATAAATGAATTTGTATATTCTCAATTAGAAACACATAAAATAACTTGAGCTGGTTTCATGCCAGCTTTTTTTATAAAGCTAAATTATGGTATTGACTGCAAACAAATGTTCTTATATAATTGATTATATGAAACGTTTGTTCGGTGTAACAAGTCATGAAAGTTGCATTGAAGTCAGTAGGGGGTTCGTCATAATTTTATACATTTTAATTCTAGGGGGGAGAGTTGTATGTTAAAGTACGAAGAAATTTATAAAGAAACTGGGAAGCTAATAATTAAGATTGACGAAATGAGAGAAATAATGTGTAAATTAATTCAAGAAAAATCTGATTTAATAGATCCAGAAATAGTAGCAGTAAGCCAAGAACTTGACTCCGTTCTTAATAAGTATAATAAATTATTAGAAACTGTGAAAATAAAGCACTCAATAATTTGAATATAAGAACGAGCAAATATAATAATTATTATTTTACAACTGCATAAACTATAGTTACATAAACATCATCCCCACTAAATTTGAATTTTATTATAGTAAAAAGCCTGTATCTTAAAAAAATTCAGGCTTTCATATCTCCTGTATTTGTGCCATATCTCCTTAAAACATGTTTTTGTACGGTCGGGCACCAATTGGGCACCACAAACGTCATCAAAAACAAGGAGGTCACAATGCAAAACACGCTTATTGACAAGGGAATTTTACTCCCCTCCGGTGAAATCGGCAAGGATAAAATCAACCTGATTGCCGGGGCCATTACCCAGCCGTTCATGGAAATGCTGTGGACGGTGACAAACGGAGAAACCGAAACCACAGACCGTATTTTCAGCGTATTAAGCGGTTTGTTTGATAATGGCCGTGAGGCTGAAATGATGGAAGTGCTGCGGCTGCTTTACGGTGTGCTGGGCCTGCCGTTCCCGGAGGACGTGGAACTTCTTGCAGGGCATACGGAAGCAAGAAGCTACTTCCTTTTTTCATTCCTGCTGGATTATGACGACATCATACAGGATTACATGGCCGAACAGAGCGACCGCAATTAGCAAGACCATACTTTCATCATAGGGAGAAGTCTGCCCAAACGCAGGGGCTTACCGTACCTATTTTCTCCCCCTGCACCCCCTCTTACCAGCTGGCAAATGGACTTACCTTGCTGGTAAAGGAATAACTAAATGGCTTTAAGACTACGGACGATCAGAAATGACCGTCCTTTTTTTGTACCCAAAAGGAGGTGTACCCCATGCCCGGAGTAACAGCCGAGCAAATAGAACAGGCCAAACAGTGGGATTTGCTTTCCTACTTGTAAGCCTATGAACCCCATGAATTAAAGAAATCCAGTCCCCATGAATACCGTACCGTCAGCCACAACAGCCTTGTTATCAGCAAAGGCAAATGGCATTGGTGCAACCGGGGCTTTGGAGGAAAGACCGCCCTTGACTATCTCATAAAGATGCGGGAACTGTCTTTTGTATAAGCAGTACAGACCCTTTGTGACGGACGATCCGCTCCTGTTCTTACCCTTGTTCATTGACGATGCAATCCCTAAGGAACACAAGGACGCTATCGACATGGCCCGTGACCTGCTGCGCCGTTCACATGTTCTTGTGGTGTGCAGCGAAATAGTGGACGAAACCGTGAAAATGAAATTGCCGTTGACCAGCGGCTAAATATCACGGCCACTACCTTAGACGGTATCCTGACCATCAAAGGACAGGGACAGACCAAGGAGGACGGCGCTTGCTGACGCTGGGCAGCTTGTTTCCGCTGTTCTCAATATTCGCAAGGTAACGAGGGTCAATACTCACTTTTTCGGCTAGCTCTCGACGGGATATGTTCATAGCTTGACGAGCAGCTTTTATATCGCCGCCAAGGCTAGAAAAGTTGGTGCATTCTTTTGTTCTTTGCATATCACATCACCTTATTACATTGTATAATTCATAATACTATTGCGGAATGATTTGGAATGCGTTATACTTACATTTTATAATTCATTAAAATTCACACAATAACGCTTATTCATTATTGCGATAGCATTCTTGACAAAAATGGTCAAGCTTTATTATAAGAGAATATTTATAATATATTTGAGGGGGTGAAGCAGATGGAGAATTGGGAAAAAATTAATTCAGTTCAGCGTATGCAGGATTATATTAAATTGCATTTGACTGAATCCATTACATTGTATCAATTAGCACGTTGTGCGGGATATTCCCCTTGGCATTCAGCAAAGATATTTAAAGAATACGTTGGGAAAAGTCCATTTGAATATGTCAGACTGTTGCGTCTTTCACAGGCGGCGCTGGAGCTTCGAGATAACAATAAAAAAGTGATTGATGTGGCTATGGATTTTGTGTTTGATACACATGAGGGATTTACACGAGCCTTTCGTAAGCAATTTGGAATTACGCCCCAAAAGTATAAAAATGATACACCACCTATTTATCTTTTTACTGCCTATCCTATTCGAGATCACTATATAGCAAATCAAGAATTTAAAAAAATGGAGGAAAATTCAGTGTCGAATAATTTCTTTGTACAAGTTAGAAACTTTCCGGAGAGGAAGCTGATTTTTAAAAGAGCGAAAACAGCCACCGAATATTATCAGTATGTGGAAGAAACAGGATGTGACGTTTGGGGATTACTGTGCAGTATAAAAGAAGCCTTGTATGAACCAACCGGTATGTGGCTACCGGAAAATCTACGACCAGAGGGCACATCAAGCTATGTTCAGGGGGTTGAAGTCCCGACTGATTATTGCGGCATTGTTCCAGATGGATTTGAAATAATCACTCTGCCTGCATGTCAGATGATGATGTTTCAGGGAGAGCCCTTTAATGATGAAGATTATGAAATGGCAATTGGAAACATATCCGAAGTTATAGACAAATATGATACTACGTTGTACGGCTATGAATGGGCAGACAACGACGCTCCACGTTTTCAAATGGAACCGCAGGGCTATCGCGGATACATTGAAGCACGACCTGTCAGAGAATTGTTGCATGATTAATTAGCTCCTTATTCTATATGTCACACTTCCTGATATGAATAACAAAAACAGTCAGGGCTATATACTCTGGCTGTTTCTTTATAAAATCACAAGGATGGTCAAGAACAACTTTTGCAGTTTTGGTATGATTTATATTGGCATTTTACGAAAAGGAGAATGAAAGATGAATGATACAATTATCATAAAAGGCGCAAGAGAAAACAATTTGAAAAATGTTTCTCTTGAAATTCCCAAAAACAAACTCGTTGTACTGACGGGCCTATCCGGTTCGGGAAAATCCACGTTGGCCTTTGATACACTGCAAAGAGAATGCCAAAGGTTATATATGGAATCACTGGGGATGTCAACAGACTTGCTCCCTAAAGCAAAGGTGGAGAAGATCGAGGGGCTATCTCCATCAATCAGCATTGACCAGCATAACGGAAATATGAATCCTCGTTCAACAGTTGGAACAGTCACGGACATACTGTCATTTTTACGGGTCTTGTTTTCAAATATTGGGGAACATCCATGTCCAAATTGCGAAAAGATAATTTCACAAAATAGTATTTATATGGATACAGATATACACGATACAGGAATAAACTGCCCTCATTGTAAGCAAGCAATACCGATATTAACAAAAAGGGATTTTTCCTTCGATATGGTCAATCTATGGTGAGTGCCGGTAAGCATTACGGATTTGAGTTTAGCATAGATATGCCCATACAAAAATACGATGATGTTCAAAAAATGCTGCTTTTATACGGAGTTGGCTATTTAAGCCTGAATCGCACAGCAATTACCCTTTCTGCCGGAGAAACGCAGCGCCTTCGGTTGGCTTCCTTATTGGGTACGGGATTGACAGGGGTACTTTATGTGTTGGATGAACCTACAACGGGGCTTCATGCCAGAGATAATGCAAAGTTAATTGGTATCCTTAAAAAGCTAAGAAATATGGGAAATACGATCCTTGTTGTGGAACATGATCCGGAATTTATTGAAGCGGCTGACTATGTCATAGATATGGGGCCGGAAGCCGGTAAAAACGGCGGCAATGTCATAGCGGCAGGCACCCCGGAGCAAATTAGGAATATTCCCGAATCTGTAACGGGCAAATATTTGTTCACTTCAACTTTAAAAACTCCTTGTAATCTCAGAAGCGGGAACGGAAAGTCCATTCGTATTATGAATGCTTCTAAATATAATCTAAAGAATGTCGATGTAGAAATCCCTTTAGGGAAGCTTGTTGCATTGACGGGTGTTTCTGGTTCGGGAAAATCAACGCTATTATTTGACGTCTTGTATCAGTATGTAGAAAGTGATTTTCAAAATCTTTCAGATTGTGAAGGCATTACAGGGTTAAATGATTTTAAAGAGGTTTTAGTAATCGACCAAGCGCCCATTGGGCGTTCTAGCCGTTCCAACGCAGCAACCTATGCAGACATCTTTTCGCTTATACGAACTTTGTTTGCCGGACTGCCTAAAGCAAAACAAAATGGTATAAAAGCAAAGGATTTCTCTTTTAATGTTGCTGGCGGAAGATGTGAAAAATGTGAGGGTGCTGGTGTAATAAATGTTCCTATGCACTTCATGCCGGATATTCAGGTGATTTGCCCTGTGTGTCACGGACAAAGGTTCCAGCAACATGTGCTGGATGTGAAATATAGAGGACACTCTATTTCTGATGTATTGGATATGGGCATTAATGAAGCCCATTCCTTGTTTTCAGATTGTAATCAGGTGGCAGACCGCCTTTCAGTATTAAAGCAAGTAGGATTAGGCTATTTAACATTAGGTCAGCCAGCGTCAACGTTATCAGGAGGAGAAGCACAAAGAATTAAGCTGGCGAAAGAATTAGGCAAAGCCTCTACGGGTCACACACTCTATTTATTGGATGAACCGACTACGGGTCTGCACCCGCAGGACGTTCAGAAGTTAATTTTTCTTTTGAACCGCATGGTAGATCAAGGACATTCGGTGATTGTGATTGAACACAATATGGACTTTATTCAATCTTCGGACTGGATTATAGATTTTGGGCCGGAGGGAGGTACTTCGGGAGGACAGATTATTGGAGCGGGAACGCCGGAGCAAATTATGAGCTTACAAACCTCTTTTACGGGAAGATGTCTAAAAAATCACAATTTAATATAAACAGTATATTAAAACGTAACTGTTACAAAAGGACGGATACTTTATGTAATTTAAAAGTATCTGCCTTCGTCTTTTTCACAAGGAAAGTCAAGAAAAATTGATTTATGGACGTTAAAATAGAATATGTAAAGGTAATAGTTTATAGATAAACAGGAGGAAATACATGAGTGGGAAAAATGAGACTCAATTAGATTGAAAGAAAAAAATAACAGCCTTTTTTATAAGCCAAGGGATTACGCTATTTGGGTCTTCCCTCGTACAGTTTGCAATCATATGGTACATCGCAAAAACAACTTCTTCAGGAGTTATGGTCACACTATCAACATTTTGTTCATTCTTACCTCAGGTCTGCATATCCTTGTTCGCTGGAGTTTGGGTAGATCGATATGATCGCAAAAAGTTAATTATCCTTGCGGACGCATTTATTGCAATTTCTACTTTAGGCGGCCTATATGGTATGCGGCGCTCTGAAATCTTAGGGCTGCGTTGGCGCAATGTCGATCTGGAGAACAACACCTTTGATGTGATGGAACAGCTGCCGTTTAGAGTACCTCCCAAAACGATGGTAATTGAAGAAATGGCACCGCCAAAATCCAATGGTCGCAGGTTGCCCATTACGGAGGTAGCCCGACCATTCTTTGAAAAGCAGCTTGCATTTCAAGCCGCCTGCAAAGAAAGCGCCGAAAAGCAAGGACAGCCCTATTATGACAATGACCTTGTTGTATCAAAGTCAAATGGTGCGCCGCAAGCCGCAAACTGGATTTCCTCTGGGTTCGGAAAGCTACTGAAAGAGCTGGAAATGCCTCATATCCGTTTTCATGACCTGCGGCATACAGCAGCTACAAACATGCACCAATTGACCGGCGACTTTTATACGGTCGGTGAAATGCTGGGTCATACACTTGCCGGGATCGGCGCTTCTCTTGGGCTCTCTATGAACTTTGAAGCTGTCACCGCCCGGTACGTTGATGTGCGGCTGGAACGGAAACAGGAAGTCCTTGACCGCTACCATGATGCCGTACACCCCAAAGCAAAACAGCCCGACAAAAAGAAACCAGAGCAAGAAAAAACGCCAGAACGTAGTGTTTAAGCGGTTTTTTAATGTTTTGTGCGATTGTATAGAACACGTTAGTCCTTTTGAGAGTGACACAAAAAAATACTATTTTTTATATAAACCAAATATAGTGCATTACTATTTTTCGTTAATATTATTTTTAGCAGTTGTGGTCTATTGGTTATCTGTAGCAGTTTTAGGCTTTTTGCTAACACCACCTGTTTTAATAGTAGGTTTTTCTTCAGGCACTGATGCCCATTCATTATTAGTTTCAGATTTTAACTCTTTTGTCATAAAAAACGCCTCCTTTCATTTGTAATGTTATTTTTCACTAAACAACAGATTTAATTCTATGAAATATATTCAAGAATTTACAACCAATTTCCAAATTGTAATTTTTCCATTTTTTTAAACCTTTAAGAAGGAAATTTGTATTATATACAGAATAAATATACATAACTTGTAACAAAAAGAATAAATTTCAATAAAAAGGAACTGCGCTAAAATAAAAAATACCTAACATTTCAGGAGGTTTTAACTATCATGAATCATAGTAAATACATAATACAAGGTATTTTACTTATATTTTTTATTACACTTGTTATCTTCTTTCAAAGACCTGTTTATGCTGAGAGTGAAACTCAAAAAAATGTACTAATTTTACAGTCAAAAGGTAATCAAAATAGTTTTGTAGATGGAACTGAAGCAATAGGCTGGGAGAATGAAATTATATCTTCAATAAATTCAGAGTTTATAAAAAGTAAAAAAAATATAAATGTTTGCATTGAATACATGGATTCCAATAGTAATTCTCTAAATGACTATTCTCAACAACTTTATAATTTATATAAATATAAATTTCAAAATACTAAATTTGATGCTGTCATCACATTAGACAATAATTCATTTAATTTTGCATTTAATTTCATGATAAAATATGGTAATAATTTATTTCCAAATACTCCGGTTGTATTTGGTGGAGTAACTTATCTTGATAAGTCTATACTTAATGGTCACCCACTTTTTACAGGAATAACAAAGAATCCAGATATAAAAAACACTCTTGATGTTGCTTTAAAACTTCATCCAAATACTAAACAAATTTTTGTAATTACAGATAAAACTGCAGAAGGAATAACTCAGAAAAATCTTATTAAGAGTTTAGTACCTTTATATAAAAACAAAGTGAATTTTTTATTTTCTGATGAAGGAGATATTTTAAAACTTAAAAAAGAAATAAATAATTTACCTAAGGATACTGTTATTTATTTTAGTGCAGATTTTAAAGACAACAATGGTAAACCTATCTCAAGGATAACAGCTTCAGATATGATCTTTAAGGATTATCCTACACCTATGTACTCTAGAATGTACTTAGATATTAATAAACAAAGCATAGGAGGGGTGATTACAAATGGTAGTGATTATGGGAAAAGTATAGGTAATTTGACCTTAAGAATATTAAGTGGCGAAAAGGCTTCTAATATACCTGTTACTGAAGACACATCACATAGATATGAATTTAATTACATACAACTAAAAAAGTTCCACATTGATTTAAAAGCTTTACCTAAAGGATCAGTGATAGTCAATGAACCTCCAAAATCTTTTTATATTGATAAAAGACAAGCCTTATATATTTTTATTATTATTTCATCTTTAGCTGTTTTAGGAGCAATTTTTTTATATCTTAATATATACAAACGTAAATTGGCTGAAAGATTATTGTCTGATAATGAGAGTTTATTAAGTACATTGATAAATTCTACGCCTGATATAATTTATTTCAAAAATCATGAAGATAAGTTTCTTGAAGTAAATGATGCAACTTTAAAATTATTAAATGTAAGAAAAAAAGATTATAAAAATAAGTATATTCATGAGTTAACTAATGTGTCACTTTCATCAAAGAAACTGTTAGAAAACTTTGAAAGTAATGATAAAAAGGCATGGGAAAAAGGTCTTATATATAGAAGTGAAGAAGTTATATGGGATAAAAAAGAAAAAATCAATAAAATTTATGATACTTTAAGAATACCTTTATTTAATGATGATGGAACTCGTAAAGGATTGGTTTTATTAGGTCGTGATATAACAGAACATAAGCAAAATGAAGAAAATGAAAAGCTCATTAAAGATCTTAGATATTATGATAAGTTAAAAACTAATTTTTTTTCAAATATATCTCATGAGCTAAGAACTCCTTTAAATTTAATTTTTAGTGCTCTTCAAGTTATAGAATTAAAAAATGGTATAGCTAAGGCAGAAGATAAAAGTTCAGAAAAGTATACAGCTATAATGAGACAAAACTGTTATAGATTACTTAGAATTATAAATAATCTTATAGACATAACAAAGATTGATGCTGGTCATTTTTCTACACATTTTCAAAATAATGATATAGTAAATGTTGTAGAAAATATTGTACAATCAGTTGTTGATTATGTGGAAAGTAAAGGGATTTCCATTACTTTCGATACGGAAATAGAAGAAAAAGTTATGGCTTTTGATCTAGATGCTATGGAAAGAATTATACTGAATTTGTTATCTAATGCTATAAAATTTACTCCTAGTGGTGGAAGCATAGAAGTTAAAATATATGACAAGATAAACAGTGTAGTTATATCTGTTAAAGATACAGGAATAGGAATACCTATTGAGAAACAATCTTCTATATTTGAAAAATTTGTTCAGGTGGACAAATCTTTATCTAGAAATAGAGAAGGTAGTGGGATAGGTCTTTCATTAATTAAGGAATTAATCGCCATACATAATGGAACTATTGGATTAGAAAGTGATATAGATAAAGGAAGTGAATTTAAAGTAGAGCTTCCTGTAAATATATTACCTAAAGATGAAAGTAATCTTGAGCTTAGTACTTTTGAGAGTGATACCAAGGTAGAAAAGATTAAAATAGAGTTTTCTGATATATATAATTAATAGAATGAAATGAATATTGTAAAATTGTAGACACTAAAAACCAAACACTTTAAAATAAAGTTAAGGAAAAAGTGTCTACAATTTCATACTACAGCCCCATGTCTATACTCTACTAAGCATAGACATTCCTGCTACAGCACCCCAATCTAATAGTGTCAATGCCTGTGTTCCAAAGTACGGACTTAAGAATGGCAAATACATTGTACCTAGCAGCATAGCCATAGAAGAAGCAACCGCAATATTTATATATCTATTAGGTAGCCCTGACTTATTTCTTCTACAGTCATATATGTTCACAAGTTGAGAACAAATCATATGAGAAAAAGCTAAGGTTCTCGCTTTATTTAGACCAACACCTAACATCATAGACCCTTGAAATATTGCAAAGTTTATTAAGCCTATTCCAGCACCTTTTCTAATAATTTCAGAACCTGTGCTTTTGCTAATTAATGGTTCATCTCTTCCTATTGGAGGATACTTCATAACATCTTCACTTGAAGGTTCTGCAGCTAAGGCAGAACTTAAGATGCCTTCTGAAATTACATTTATCCATAATATTTGAATAGAGGCAAGTGGTAAAGTTCTGGATATAGCTGATGCTAAAGCAATAGCTATTACTTCACCAAGGTTACCTGCTAATAAATATCTCATAGAATTTTTTATATTGTTATTTACTGTTCTACCTTCTTCAACAGCCTTTACTATGGTACAAAAATCATCGTCAACAAGAGTTATTGATGCAACATCTTTAGCCACATCACTGCCGTTGCTTCCCATAGCTATACCTATATTAGCTTCTTTTATGGCCGGTGCATCATTAACTCCATCACCTGCCATGGTAACCACATACCCAAATCGCTTAAAAGCCTTTACTATTCTATGTTTTTGTTCCGGTGAGGTTCTTGCAAAAATTTGTGTTCTTTGAATTTTAGAATCAAGTTCCTCATCAGTCATATCATCAAGCTCATTTCCAGATAAGACCAACCCATTAGTTAATAAACCTAGTTCTCGTCCTATAGCAGAAGCAGTATTCTTATGATCACCAGTAATCATTACCACTTTAATACCTGCACTGTGACATTTTTGTATAGAATCTTTTACACCTTCCCTTGGAGGATCTTCCATTCCTATGATCCCGAGAAAAACAAAATTATTATCAATATCTCCAGATCCTTTGCTACCTAACTTTTTGTATGCAAAAGCTAAAACTCTAAGAGCATCTTCACCCATTTCATCACATATAGATAATAATTTTTCCTTATCCGTTGATGTTAACAATCTTTCAGTTCCATCTTCATATATAGTTTTGCACTTTTCTATAACGCAATCTAAAGCACCTTTACAGTAAGCTATTGTATCATCTGAGTTTTCTACAACTACTGTCATAAAGCGCCTACAACTATCAAAAGGAATTTCCTTTAAACGATGATTAGCTTCTATTATTATATGCTCATCTAAGCCTAGTTTATGGGCAGCAGTTATCAAAGCACCTTCGGTAGGATCTCCTTCTACCGTCCACTTACTATCATTTTTTAATAAAGATGCATTATTGCAAAGCACTCCTGCAGTTAATAAATTTCTCATACTAGATCTTTTGGTCGGATCGCCTTCCATAAGGTCAATTTGCCCTTCTGGATTGTAGCCTGAACCGGTTACATCATATAGGCATCCGTCTGTGTAAATTCTTTTTACTGTCATTTCATTCATAGTAAGTGTTCCAGTTTTATCACAGCAAATAACATTAGTGGAACCTAAAGTTTCTATTGAAGTAAGCTTTCTTACAATTGCATTATGCTGACTTATTCTTTGAGCACCTAAAGCCATGGCAAGTGTTACAATGCCAGGAAGAGCCTCTGGCACAGCCCCTATTGAGAAACTTACTGTCATAGTTAACACTTGAGCAAAATTTCCACCTAAAAGCAAAGCAGTACCAGCCATGACAGCGCAAGGAATTAAGCATAGCTTAGTTAGCTTTGTTATAAAGTTTTGCATTTTTATTTGAAGTGGTGCTGCTTCTGGTGGTATATTTTGAAGCATCGCTGCAATTTTACCAATCTCAGTATTCATTCCAGTAGCTATAATAATCGCTTTTCCTCTTCCGCATATTACATCAGTACCCATAAACAACATGTTGTATCTACTTCCAAGTTCAGTAAATTTATTGCAGATATCAACTGACTTAACTATAGGAGTAGACTCACCAGTAAGTGAAGCTTCTGTAGTTTTTAAATCATAACATTCAATTATTCTTGCATCAGCAGGAACTTTATCACCTGATTCTACTAAAATAACATCACCAGTTACTAGATGTTTAGCATCTATGTAAATTTCCTGTCCATTTCTGAGAACTCTAGCCTTATGTACAAGCATATCCTTTAAAGAATACATGGACTTTTCTGCTTTATACTGATGAACGGTTCCAAGTATAGTTTCTATAAATACTATGCCAAGTACAGCTATAGCATCTGGAATTTGACCCAAGAAAAAAGAAACGGCACTGACGCCTAAAAGTAACTTTACTGAAAAATCATTGAGATTTTCTAGAAATTTAGAAATAAATGAACCTCTTTTTTTCTCTGAAATTACATTTAACCCAACTTCCTTAATCTTCTCTGACGCTGCTTTATTAGTTAAACCTTCATGAAAATCTGTTCTAAGTATAGATTCAATTTGATTTTTATCTATTGAATGCCATACTGTCTCACTATTGGCTGATGGAATATCAGAAGGTACTGATACGTTGACAGCTTCAAAGGCGATTGGCAGAGCTGTTTCCTCATACATATCATTAATTTTAATTATATTAGAGTTATAGGTTAGTTTGGATTTTTTTATATAAATGTTGATTTGTTTTTCAATAGATCTCTCCGATACTACATCTTCATCAAATAAAATCAGTACCTTACCAGTTATAGTATTTGCTTTAGCAGATTTTACACCCACAATGGACAGGATAAATTTAGTTATTTTTTCTGCCATAACCTCATTTCTATAAACGGATTTAATAGGTATTCTTGTTCTCTTGTATAAGAATTCATAATTATATTTATTATTTTTAATTCTGTTATCAAGCGTATGAAGCACTTTGTCATCACCTTCCCATAAAACTTACGAAATATTATATTTACTATAGAAATTATCTAAATATGTTTTCCTAAAAAGATTAAATTATTCGTTAACAATTAACATGAAGTTAACAATTGCTTTATAGCTAGTTTACCTTAAGGAGATAACATAAGGATTGTTAATGGCATGTTTATATAACTTGAGTTTCATAAGATACTTTTTATACAAGCACAGTTAACGAAAAGGAGATAATCATGAAAAATTTGTATGTATATGCTCCAAATTATACTAGTGAACTTGAAAGGTTTTGTATCTTACTTATAGAAAAAGAATTAGACATATTTTTCTCTGCATGTATAAAATCTGCTCATGCTTATTCTGCTGCTGTATCTAAAAGCTTATCATTGCATGGCAAGGAAGTCTTTGAGGAACAAGTGTTATCTTCTCAAGAAATTACAGAACTTATACAAAATATAATATTAAAAGTTAACATAGAAATTAAAAAAAATGCAGACTATTTTCATTTAACTGATTTATATATAGATTTAGATGAAAACAACTACGCTAATGACTTCCTAAAAGAAACAATTGAAAACTTTAGAGTTACACAGATAACAACAAAGCTTTGTGAAGATGTTATAGATTCATCTATTTCACGTATATTGGATGGGGTATGTTATAATAAGATTATAAATAATACACTAAAAAGAAATATATCAGGTAAAAAAATATTGGATAAGAATAATTTAGAAAATACCAAAAGAAAGCATCAGGAACTTATATTTAAGCAAATAGAAGGTTTTTTGATAAGTACAAAGATTAGTTTAAGAAATGAATTAATAAAAGCTTGCATTTTATTCATAAATTACATTGAAGACACTCATGCTGCATCATCAACTGCATAATTTAATTAAATATACTAATAACATAGAATTTACCAGCTATTTAGATGCATTCAACATATAAAAGTTAACTTATAAAAAAGAAATCCTTGGAGAAATTTGAGGATTTCTTTTTGTCTATGGCTGTAAAACCTTAAATATAAATGTTAGCAGTATTACGCTGCCAAAATTATGTAGTAGAAATTATTGTTTTAAAGTATTATAAAAAAAATTTTGTACATAATATACATTATTACAATTTTAGAAGGAGATTGATGTACAAATGAATAACAATAACGATGAAAAACAAGTAGGAGAACTAAAAAATGTATCTAATAACAATAAGGATTCTTCAACTAAAATTGAAGAACTACAAATGAAAATAAAGTTAGAATTAGATGATCTTCAACAAAAGTATACTAATCTAAGTGCGCAAATACAAGATTTGCAAAATGATAAATCAGATTTAAAAAATAGCATGAAAACTATGAATGATAATTTTCAACAAGTTAGTAAAAATGTGGAAAATATATTAGCTAAACTTGATAACATTAATGGAAGTGATAAGGATTTAGATAATGATATCATAGATAAGAAAATAGATTTTTCAGTAAAAAAAATAATATTTAATCCTTTACGAAAGCTAGCAGTAGGCACTATAGGATCGGTTTTTTCAGTAGTAGATAAAACTACGGAACTAACATGCGGATTTAAGGAAGGATTTGAAGATATTGTGGCAGAAGCACAATATCAGCGTAAAAGAAAACAAATGGCTGCAATGAATGAATAATAAAGTATAAGATGGTTAATTCAAGGCTTAGTAAGGTAAAGATCATTTCATCGCTTCCAGGAAGACTTAGAGCTAGCATATGGGGGTTACTGAGGAATGAACAAATGGCATTCCATATAAGGAATATGTTGACTAAGTCTAATTGTGTGTTATCTGTCCGTATAAGTATAAATACAGGAAATGTACTTATATATTACGATACAAAATGTATATGTGAAGATAAATTAATTGTTGTAATACAGGAAGCATTAAATTACAGAAAAGAATTAATTATTCCTGAAGATATAAATAAAGAGTCTCTAGTTAAGATTATGTTTAACACGCTAAATCCTATATCATTGTTTAAAAGGAAGTATTCTGAAAAAATATATAAAAATGAATATTTGCTTTCTAAAAAAATATTAAATATTTCAGTAGTTTTATCAAGTATAATATTTTTATTTACAAGCAGCATTAATAAAGTGCTTTCTACACTGATCTTGGGTTATCCTGGAATTTTGTTTGCTATAGGGGCAACTTCTTATTATTATGGGTCAGCTAAGTTAAAGCAAAAAAATATCTATTTAAAAAATAATGATTTGTTAAGCTTTCTTAGTGATACTAATGCTCTGTTAATAGAAAATGATATTCTTCAGAGTAAATTAAATAAACAGAACGTAATAGGTTCACATTTAAGTAAAGATGATATACAAAAGCTAATAATATTGGGTGAATTAGACAACCCAATTAATAATACAATTGAATCTATTGTAAATGATATAAGGATTTTAGGAATTAACAATATATTTATAATTGGAGATAGTACAAACAGCATTATAAATTATATTAGCTATTATTTGGGAATAAATGTATTAAATATTGATAACATAGAAAAGCAAAAACAAGGTTTAATAAGTAATAATTCAGATGATATTATTACTTTAATAACTACAGATGAATTCTTTGAAAAAAACTATGAATTCTCATGTTATGACTTAATTATATGTGTATATAAAAATAATAGGTTAAACCTATTAAAAGCAGATATAAATCTTGAGTATACTGATATTGATAAACTGCCTTTAATAGTAAAGTTTAGTCATTTCTGTAGGGAAGTGAATGTTCAGACTGAAAATACTGCTATAGCTTTAAATACATTAGGAATGATATTAGCAGTATTGAATTATTCAACGCCATTATATTCCACAATTTTTTATGGTTTAAATATTTTACTCATGACTTTGAAAATAAAATTAAAATTTATGTTTTTTGAAAAAAATAACAAAGGATCTTATATAAATCATAATCAATTACCAGATTATAAAATTATGCATAAGGAGCTTATATATGGGAAATAACACAAACAATTCATCTAATGTGATATTAATAAATGATAATTTAAATAAAGTAAAAGAGCTTCTACAGGATTTATTAGCTTTTAGTTTAGAAGAGATTAAAAATAATCCCTCATCTGAAGAAGAAATAATGTCCGTATGGTCTAACTCAATAAAAAATCTAGGTGACTTGATTTTTTGTGAGTTTGAAAGAACAAATAATAAAAAGCTATATAAACGTATGATGAGGTCATTAATGTTTAACCATTAATCACCGTAAATTTCCACGGAGGATACTTAGCTGTGATAAACAAGAGATTTTTATATGGCGTCGGTTTAGGTTTGTTAGGCTCTAAACTCTATCCTAAAGTAAAAAAAAACATAAAGCCTGTTACTAGAAAGATTGTAAAAAATGTAATTATAATTGGAGAAAATACAAGAACTTTTATTAATGAAATATCCAAAGAGATAAAAAAGGAGACTAATATATATAACATAGAAATAAAAAAAGATAAACATGATGAATTAAGAGTACTAAAAGAAGAGCAGAGAAATGCAGTTCGCAGGATAACAGAGTTAAAAAGACAATTAGAGGATGTATCTAAAAAAGTTGATAACCTTTAATACTTATTAAGGAGGCTGGATTCTAAAATTGAAGGAATTAAGTGTACTGCCTGGAAGAGTAAGATTTAAAAGTAATAAAGCCTACCGAAACAAGCAATTAGCAGAGTATATTGATATGTATATGGAAAACTTATATGGAATAAAATATAGTGATGTAAATTACAATACGGGTACTATACTGGTGGTGTATGACGAAAAAAAGACCAATCTTGAATTAATTAAAAATAGTATTGAACAGGTTTTAACTTCTGATATTAATTATAATACTGAAACTTTTAAGTCTTATAATTTATATTATAAGACTAAAAAAAGAAAAGAAAAAGTTAAGACTAAATTTATATTATCTAGCTTAATTTATCTATTTTTGAAAGTTAAACATTTTGTATTTGGTAAGTTTTTTCTTAGCAGCAGTATAGGAATGTTGGAAGCAGCTTCTCTTATTACAATTATGGGAGGATATCCTTTACTTAAGAGTATCTATAATAAGTTTACAAAGCGTATACATCTGCATTCTGATATGCTTTTACGGCTAGCTGCGGTATCCTTTACTATTTTAAGGGAAAGTACAGAAGGTTTATTTTTAATTGTATTAGTTGATTTCAGTGATTATATAAAGTTATCTGCAGAGTTAAAGTGTGAAAGATTATTAAAACATAGTATGGTTAAACCTCCTAATACTGCTTGGATTATTACAAACAATGGTGACGAAATGTTAACATTAGTTCAATCATTAGAAGTAGGCGATATTATATCTGTAAATAAAGGTGAAGTGGTTCCGGTAGATGGGGAAGTTTTGGAGGGAAAAGCTGTTGTTAATAATCTTTACTATACAGGCCAACCTATTGTATCAGCAATACAAGAAAAAAACAAAGTGTACGAAGGAATGATAGTGTTATCTGGACAGCTAAAAGTTTGTGTTCAAAGAATACCTGAAATATTTAATAAAAATGATCTTCCTTTTGAAAGTCTGCGTTTAAATGAAAAGGTTGTTAAATTCCAAAATGGTATTGTACCTTTTTCACTAGGGTTAGCAACTATAAGTTATTTATTTACAGGGAATATGTTAGATGCTTTATCAATAATACTTATTTTATGTCCAGCATCATCACAATTAGCTCTAAGTACAGGGATAAGCAATTATATCTACTTATTAAGTAAATACCATATATATCTGAGAAATCCTAACACTTTTGAAAAAATTGTTAATACAGATAGTATAGTATTTGATAAGACAGGTACACTGACCAATGGAAACATGAGTGAAATGCAGGAAACTATACGAGAAGGTACTTATGAATTGATTAATCAACTGAAACTTAATGGTATAACTAATATATCTATGTTAACAGGAGATTATTATGATAAAGCTAAGTATGTTTCAGATGAACTAGAA
Organism: Clostridium sp. DJ247; assembly: GCF_014231265.1. Classification (NCBI taxonomy): domain Bacteria; kingdom Bacillati; phylum Bacillota; class Clostridia; order Eubacteriales; family Clostridiaceae; genus Clostridium; species Clostridium sp. DJ247. The sequence continues at coordinate 31,405 of NZ_JABAIW010000032.1, forward strand.
ATAACAAATATGTATGTCAACTGCAATTACGAAGAAAAACTTAAAATTATAGAAGAACAAAAATCCTATAATACTGTTATGATGGTAGGAGATGGAGTAAATGATGTATTAGCTATGAGAGCTGCAGATGTAAGTGTAAGCTTTGCAGATTCATCATGTGATAAAATTAAGTTGAATTCAGATTGTGTTATCTTTGAAGAGAATGCTAACAGATTAAGTGATTTAATAATATTATCTAAGGCAGCTTACAATAACATTGACCAAAATATTAAAATAGCAAATTTATATAATATTATCTTTGGAACACTTGCTTTCCTTGGAAGGTTTGATACATTTGCCGCAAAATCAATAGATACTATAAACTCTATTCTTGTTTTAATTTTGAATGAAAGAATTAAGTGGATTACTCCAGCAAAGAAAACTAAATATTACAAACTATAAGACCACGCTAATTATTAGCGTGGTCTTATAGTTTGTTAGAGAAAAGATTTGTTTGAATTTTAAAATCATGAAAATTTAACCAATAATTAATAATAATCAAATATATAATCAATTATGGTAAATTAAAATTTATATGGGTTTATATATATGTTGTCAACAATGTAACTAAATGAAATATGGTTAAGGGAGGTGGTATAAATATACTGAGTGGGTGATAAGGCTTTGTTTGACTAATACTTGGGTGTAGTAGAAGATCACGGTAAGACGAAATTTTACTTTATACGTAAGATTAGAGTTAGAAAAATTAAATGGAGGTAATTAAATGTTTAAACAAAAACAGAAGCAGCTATTTAGCTGGATAATAACATTAGCTTTAATATTGTCTAATTTTGTTGGAATTAATGGGGTTCAAAGCGTAAAGGCAGCGGCTGGGGATGGATCTTCAGGGAGTAAAACCTTTGATTTAATTGAAATAACAGATTTTCATGGAGCTCTTCAAGACAATAGTTTAAACCCAGTTGCTGCAGTATTGGCAAACAGGGTTAAAGCTATAAAGGCTGCAAACCCAAATACTATTATTTTTGGTGGCGGAGATTTATATCAAGGTACGCCAATTTCTAATGTTTTAAAAGGGGTTCCAGTGCAGAACACTATGAGTACTTTAGGTATGGAATTTACAGGGTTAGGAAACCATGAATTTGACTGGGGACTAGATACTATAACAAATACCACAATGCAGGGTGCAGCATATAATATTATTTGTGCAAATCTGTACAATAAAAATCCAGACGGGTCAAATGGTACAAGAGTATTTGATCCATACAAGATTATTACAAGAGATGGTGTGAGAATTGCTTTTATAGGGGCAATTACAAACGATACACCTAACATTGTAATGCCTGCTTATGTTGCAGACAAAAACTTTACTGATGCTGCAGATGAAGTTAACACTGTAGCAAAGAATCTTAAGGATAACAATCAGGCAGATGTTATAATTGCTGTAATTCATGAAGGTGGAACTACTCTAAATACTATAGCTGGTAAACTTTCAAATGTAAATGCAGTATTTGGAGGACACTCTCATTCAATACTGCAGACCCAAATTAATGGCATTCCAGTAGTTAACGCAAACAGCAGCGGAAAAGGCTTTGTAGATTTAAAGATGACAGTAGCTGCTGATAACAGTGTTAGCTTTACAAATACCAGTTCCTGCTACGTAGCATTAGATAATACTAATGGATATAAGGCTACAAACCCAACAGTTGATTCAGCTGTTCAACAGATTGTTAGTGATGCAAACGTGGAAATAGGACCAACATTTAATGAATCTATTGGTAATATTACTACTGATATAACTAGAAGCCAAGCTCAACAACCATATGGTGAATCGCAGTTAGGAAACTGGGCATCAGATGTAGTTAAAAAATTTGCTAACGCAGATGTAGGTATTGCTAATAATGGTGGTTTAAGATGTGATTTCAATAAAGGTGCTATAACAGTTGGACAAGTATACACATTTATGCCTTTTGACAATGAAATAAATACTGTACAAATGAATAAAGCTCAATTGAAAACCGTTCTTGAACAGGCAGTTAGTACTTATCCAGATCCTAGTAACTTAACTAAAACAATAGGTGGAAAAGGAATTCAGGTTTCAGGAATAAAATTTACTTATGATAATTCAAAGCCATATGGCAGCAAAGTAGTTAACATAACTAGAGAAGATGGAACAGCTATTAGCGATACCGAAGTTTTAAAGGTAGCTGGTCCAGACTTTGTATTAACAGGTGGAGATGGATTCTTAGGATTTACTGATCCAGCAGTTAAAGCTACATTATATAATACTCATAAGCTTGCAAGAGATGCTTTCATTGATGACATTAGAGCAAATAAAACTATTAAATTTGATATGAATAACAGAATTGTTTCTCAGACTCAATCAGGACCTGCTACAACTATGACTATAGCAGAAGCAAGAACTGCTCAAACAGGATCAGCTATACTTACAGGAACTGTTTCTGCAGTAAATGGTAATAATGTATTTATGCAGGATAATACAGCAGGAATTTGTGTGTATAACAAAAGTGGAAACACTTTTACTGCTCAGAAAGGTGACAAAATTACAGTAACAGGACCTTTATCAACATATCATGGATTATTAGAAATAACGCCAGCTTCTGCAGCAGATGTAGTAAAAGTAAGTACTGGTAATACAGTTACACCTATAGAGGTTAATGCAAGTGCAATTACTGATGCTTTACAAGGACAACTTGTGAAAGTTAAAAATCTAACCTTTACAAGTATAGATAACTCAGGTTCATCTATGGCACAAGACTCTACTGGAAGTATAAATATATATAAAATGCCAGTGGTAGCTGGATTAGCAGTAAATGATACTGCTGATGTAACAGCTGCTGTAAGTAAGTATGATGGTACATTAGAACTATTAGTTGATAGTGCAGCTGATGTGGTTAAAACTAGTGGTACGTCAGCACCAGCTCCAGCAGCTACAATATCTGTAGTTGCAACCTCAGATGTTCATGGAAATGTATTAAACTTTGATTATGGAACAAACTCAGCTCCTTCCAAGGGACAAGGATTAGCTAAGGTTTCAACCTATGTTAAGGGGTTAAGAGCCGCTAATCCAAATGTTATGTTAATTGATAATGGAGATACAATACAAGGTACTCCTCTTGTTAACTACTATAACATGATAGATAAAACTACACCTTATCCAATGGCAGAAGTTATGAAAGCAATGGGATATGAAACTGAAACTTTGGGAAATCATGAGTTTAATTTTGGACTTGACACTCTAAATAGAATTGTTAGCCAATATAAACAAGGAAACATCCATGTATTGTCAGCGAATACTTATAAGACTGATGGTACAAATTTTGTAGATCCGTACTATATAAAATCCTTTGACGTAAATGGTAAAACAATTAAAGTAGGAGTACTTGGACTTACAACAAAAACTATACCAAGCTGGGAAGATCCAGCTCATTATGAAGGACTACACTTTAATGATTTAGTAGATGAAGCAAAAAAATGGGTTCCAATAGTGAAACAAGCTGGTGCGGATGTAGTTATAGTAGCAGCACATAGTGGAAAAGAAGGTGCAGCAGACGTTATCCCTGAAAACCAAATAAAAGCTATAGCAACCAATGTATCTGGAATAGATGCTATAGTAGCAGGACATGTTCACAATGTAGTAAATGATCTTACCTTGAAAAACCCAGATGGAAAAGTTGTGCCAGTGCTTGAGCCAGGTAAGTGGGCACAGAATATTTCTCAAATAGATATAGCTGTTGATGCAAATGGAAATGTTACAGGATTAACTACTAAAAATGTTGCCATGGACAACACTATAGCTGAAGATTCTGCTATAATATCCCTAATTGCACCATACCAAGCCAAGACCTTAGAATATACTTCAACAGTACTAGGTCAATCTACTGGTGAATACAAAGGTGATAAACAACTTACACAGCCAACGGAAATAATGGAGTTAATCAATAAAGTTCAGGCTCAAGCAGCTGGAACTCAGCTTTCAATAGCAGCTCCATTAAGTTCATCAGCTCATATTCCTCAAGGAGATATTACTATCAAAGATATTATGGGTGTGTATGTATATGAAAACTTCTTGTTTGGAATAAAGATGACAGGAAAGCAGCTAAAGGATTGGATGGAATTCTCAGCAAGATACTACGAGCAAGTATCAAGCCCAACAGATGAAATAAAAGCAGTGGGAACTATAAAAGAGTATAATTTAGATCAATTGTACGGAGCAACCTATGATATTGATTTAACTCAGCCAGCATGTACATTAGATTCTAATGGACGAGTAGTATCAGGAAACAGAATCAAGAATTTAAAGGTTAACGGAAAATCAGTTAAGGATACAGATGTATTTACTGTTGCAATAAACAACTATAGATACAATGGCGGCGGAGGCTTCATGAAAGCTGCTGGAATAAGCAACACTGACCCAAGTATAGTTACTTATGATTCAGCTAAAGCACTTGGTGATGATGGACAAGTTAGAAACCTAATGATGAGATATGTTCAAGATAACAAGACTATTACACCAAGTACATCAAATAATTGGAAGTTATCTACTACTCCTGTAGAGGTTCTTCCTCAAACAGGATCACCTATTGATATGGGAGTTCTTGTAAGCTTTGGTGCAGCTTTGAGTGGATTAGGTGCTTTAATGATAATTCTTGAAGAGAGAAAGAAAAGAAGAAATAAGGCTGCATAATAATAAAAACTCTGTTTCTGTAAAAAGAAACAGAGTCTTTATTTATAAGTTGACTAGCAAGCACGGGCAAGCCTCTCTCAAGTGGTGAGTGACTCTGTTGTTTAGAGATCACTTAGATTGAGCATCAAACTGTACTTATAAATACTGACATGAATTAATAGGTTATAATAAGAATATTCAAGATTAGCTTCTTCATGCAGATAGTATTGTACGAGAAAGAAAGGTATGCTACAATTTCAATGATTGGAAATTTATTAGCACAGTCTACAAAATTAGAAATCAAGAAAAGCCAGTAGATTTGAATAAAAATTAATTAGTAATTTATGGAATGATACTTATAGAATACAGTAAAACATCATACTAGTAAGTATGAAAAAGAATATAAGATATCTTATCCTAAGTGTACTTAGGTTCAATTGCTTTTGTCTTTCAGGAGGAATGTAATATATGTTACAGCAAGATTATGAACAAGAACCAAGTTATATTATAGAATCAAAAAAAAGGTGTATAGAATTAGGTATAGATCCTAATGAAATTCGAATGCCCAAAAATATAATGTCAGAATTAGAACTAACTGAAAAAAGAGAAGCTTATAAAGAAATTCTTGAAGTAGTAAAATTTTTTAGTAAAAAAATAGTTAAGTCATTAGATGGTACTCAAATATTAATAGTTATATCAGACGAAAATGGTTATTTGTTGGATACAGTTGGAGATGAAACAATAAAATCTACTATAGCTCAATTAGGTATTAGGCCAGGAATTCAATTTAGTGAAGATGATATGGGGACAAATGTTGTTAGCTTAACTCTAGAACAAGATCATCCAGTGCAGTTAATAGGAACTAATCATTTTCATGCATTTTTACATAATAGTGCTTGTTATGGAATGCCATTCCACTATACAGATGTTAATAGTCTTTTAGGAAGTATATGTATTATGACAGCAGTAATTCTTCACAATCCATTTTTCTTAATGACATTAACAACTGTAGTTGATGCAATAGAACGCGAGTTATTACTTAGAAAACAAAATCGTAAACTTAATATAATGAACCAAATTATGTTAAGTAAAACTAGAAATGCAATTATTGTTACAAATACAGATGGAGAAGTAGTAGATTTTAATACATTTGCAGAAAAAATATCTGGATATAAGAGGGAAGAAATTATAGGAAAAATTATTTTTGAATCTTCAATAACAGGTAATTTTTTTAAAGATGTTTTGAATAACCAAAAGCAGTATGAAAATATTGAAGTGAAATTTAAAAATAGTAATAATGAAGAATATGTTTGTCTTGTTGATATACAACCTATTCATGATGAAGATTCAAATATGATAGGTGCTTTTGGACAATTCAGGGATATTACAGAAAGGTACTTAGCAGAAGAGAAATACAATTATTTAGCATATCACGATGAGTTAACGGGATTACCAAATAGAAGATATTTTAAAGAAATACTAAGTAAATACATTAATAATAAAATTTGTGAATTAAAAAATATGTCACTTTTATTTTTAGATTTAGACAAATTGAAAATGATTAATGATACCTTCGGTCACTCAAAGGGTGATTTATTAATAAATGAAGCTGCAAAAATATTAAAAGAATGTTTAAGTGAAGATGATCATGTTTTTCGTGTAGGTGGAGATGAATTCATATTATTATGTTTTAATATTAAAAATAAAGAACAAGCAACAGAACTTGGAGAAAAAATTATCAACGCTTTTAATAGAACAATTGTAATTGACAATCACAAGTTACATATAACACCAAGTTTAGGAATTGTGTTATATCAAGAAAACCCCGCGAATTTTGAAGATTGTTTAATTTATGCTGATAATGCTATGTATAAAGCAAAGGCTAATGGAAGAAATGGATATGTAATTTACGATCCAATTTTAGAAGAATCCTATAAAGATAAGTTAACTTTAAAGATGGATATTGAAAAAGCCTTAGAAAATAATGAATTTACTCTATATTACCAACCTCAAGTTGATATAAAAAATGGTAAAATATCTGGTGTTGAGGCACTAATTAGGTGGATACATAAAGAAAAAGGAATGATTTTTCCAGACAAATTTATTCCTATAGCAGAAGAAACAGGATTAATTTGTAAGATAGGTGAGTGGGTATTAAGAGAAGCCTGCTCACAAGTAAAAAAATGGGAAAGTATTAATTTATCATCAATAAAAGTGAGTGTAAATTTGTCGGCTCATCAATTTCTAAAATGTGACTTAACTCAAGTTATTAAAAATGTTTTATGTAAAACGAAGCTTGAGCCAGAATACTTAGAACTAGAAATAACTGAAAGTATGACAATGCAAGTTAATTATGCAATGCAGACATTAAAAGAATTAAATGATTTAGGAGTTAAAATTAGCATTGATGATTTTGGAACTGGATATAGTTCATTAAATTACTTAAAAAAGTTCTGTATTAATTATTTAAAGATAGATAAGTCTTTTGTTAAAGATATTATGAATGATGAAAATGATGCAAATATAGTTGACACTATTATTTCAATGGCCCATAATTTGAAACTACAGGTTATTGCTGAAGGCGTTGAGGATAAAGAACAATTAAGATTTTTACAACTACGTAATTGTGACTTTGTACAAGGTTATTTTTTTAGCAAACCTTTACCTGCAGATGTTTTTGAAAAGGAATTTTATAATCTACAAAAAGAATTTCAAGAGAAGTATTAATTGTACATAAGGAGATAAGCACAATGAAAAGTATAGCATCGATTTTAGTATCACATTTTAAAAAATGGGAAATTAGTCACATTTTTGGTATACCTGGAAAGCCTATCGTTCCTTTAATTATGGAATTAGATAAACAAGGCATAAGTTTTATTTTAAACAAACATGAAAGTGGTAGTGGTTATGCAGCAGCAGGTTATGCATTAATGAATAAAAGACTAGGTGTAGCTATTGGAACTGCAGGTCCTGGTGGTACAAATTTGTTAACTGCTGCAGGGCAAGCAAAAGCTTCTCATATTCCAGTATTATTTATTACTGGACAACAACCAATAAATGATGTAGGAAAAGCTTTAGGTCAGGATTCTACGTTTTTTGGTACTGATTTAGTTAAAATGTTTGAACCAGTTACTAAGTTGAGTGCTAGGGTTGAAAGATCTGACCAATTTCAAAGATATTTACAACATGCAATAGAAAAGGCACATTTTGGCGTTAAGGGGCCAGTTCATCTATCTATACCCTTTGATATACTTAATGAGAGAATAGAAGAATTTGAACTTGATCTGCCTAATAACATGTGTCAATTAGTTTCTTCTAGATTAGATGAATTTATTAATAAACTTAATAATGCCCAAAAGCCTGTTATTCTATCTGGCAAAGGTGTCCATTCAAGTTTAGCTTATGAAGAAGTTAAAAGTTTAGCAGAATTGTGGAACATACCAGTTATGACTACACCTGGCGGAAAAGGGACATTTATAGAAAATCATCCCTTATCACTTGGTGCGTTAGGGTTAGGTGGTACAGAAAGATCAAGAGAATATATTAAAGAAGGTATAGATTTAATGATTGTTATTGGGAGTAAGCTATCAGATATGTCTTTAGTTGATATATCCGCAGAAAATTACCCTAAAGAAGTTGTTCATTTAGATTATGATCATACATTTATAGGAAAGTCACTATTAGTTCCAACTTTACCTATTGTTGGAGATGTTAAAGCGAATTTACAATCAGTATTAGATAAAGTTACAGACAAAACAAAAGGTGAATTTAATTTATTAAAAAAAGAATACGAAATATTAGATAACAATAGTAATTTTTATATTTCAGCCAAGGAAGCTATAGAAACAATAAGAAAAGAGTTGCCAGATGATTCTATTGTTTTTGGAGATGATGGAAGTCATACATATTATGCAATAAAATATTTTAATATTAGAAAACCCGGTACATTCTTTTTTGATGATGTATTTGGAGCAATGGGACATGCTATAGGTTACTCTATAGGCGCACAAATAGCAAGACATAACTCAAGAATTATTTGTTTAACCGGCGATGGATGTACTTTTATGCACGGTACTGAAATATCTACAGCAGCCAATTATAATATTCCAGTTACTTTTATAATATTAAATAACGGAAGATTAGATATGGTTGATAAAGGTATGCAGCAACATTTAGGAAAAGCGGTAGGAACAACCTATCATATACCACTAGATGCTAAAAAATTTGGTGAATCTATGGGTGTGAAATCATTTAAATGTTGCAATCAATTTGAATTAAAAAAAGCTTTAGAAATTTCGAAATTACATAAGGAAACAATTATAATAGAAGTTATGGTTGATCCATACGAAATACCACCAACTATGAAAAGGGGTTAACAAAATGAATAAAGATTATAACAATGGAATTGAAACATTAAGACAAATGGCAGGCACGGAGGGAGAACAGACTATAAAATTCTTAAAAGATATATTTCCTGATTTTGAAGAAAAAATTGTTGCCTTTGGATTTGGTCAAATATATTCAAGGCCTAATTTGGATTTAAGAACAAGGGAGGTTGTAACTATAACTTCTCTTATAACGCAAGGTGCATTTGGACAATTAGATTTTCATATAAAATCAGCGCTTAAAGTAGGATTAAAGCCAGAAGAAATACTAGAGATTATTTTGCATTGTGCAGCTTATGTAGGATTTCCTAAAGCTTGCAGTGCTTTAGTTATTGCAGGTGAAATTTTTAAAAATAATACAATTTAAATTATAAAATTAATAGATTTTATTAAATTGAAAAGTCTCATAGTTATACACTTTATGTATAATTAGAGGATACTTAATATTTGCATACACACTTGGTTTATATAGTAAGCAGCATAACTTGGATATAAATATTGCCGACTAGAAAACCAGAGGTCACATTCACTAAACGTATAATTGTGGCGTCTTTTTGTTGTTAAAGTTTAAATAATTCAAAAAATAAATTTACACCTTTTTAAATATGTTTACTGAACCTTAATACTTTGTAATTAATAACATTATGCTAATATTTTTGTTATAATATTGATTAAGACTAAAGCGCAAGTATACTAAGGGGTATCTAAAGGTAAATAAATTAAAAGGAGTATGTGAAATGAGAGTTAGTGAAAAAATTCTAAGATATTTAAGTAAAAACAACAGAAAAACTATGTATGGTATTCCTAGTGGGACTATCAGTCCAATAGTAGATTCCTTGAATGATTTTAAGGAAATAGAATATATAATTACCAAAAATGAAGCAGCTGCCAGCTATTCAGCTTGTAAATATGCAAAGGTTACACAAGAGCTAGGGGTATGTTTAATGTCTGGTAGTGTAGGTGTTGCTAACGCTATGAATGGTATAGCAGAAGCTGCCGAAACTAAAGCACCGGTTTTAATCATAGGCGGATATGTTGCTATATGGCAGCAGGGCCTAGGTGCCATTCAGGAACTAGATAGTGAAAAGCTGTTGAGGGGAATAGTAAAATATACAAGAAAAGTTACAGATGAAAAAAATATACTAAAGGAATTAAAGAAGGCTATGGAAATCGCCATGGAGTACCCTAGAGGGCCTGTTCATGTAGGAATACCTTTAGATGTTCAAAAACTAGAATATACAGGTAAAGAATTTGATATTATACAACCACGTAAAATACAATCTAATTTTGAAGCTTTGGACAAGGCTGTTGAAGTCATAAATAAATGTAGAAACGGATTAGTGATCATAGGTGGTGGGTGTAGGAATCTTGGAGATAAAATAAAAAAGCTAGAAGAAAAACTAAACTGGAGGTTGGTAACTACCACAAGTGCTAAAGGAGTTATAGAAGAAGACTACAGACTACATATGGGCAACTTTGGTTTTCCAGGTACCGACCTCGCTAATAATTATATAAAAAGAAATGATATTGAATGTATATTAGCATTAGGTACTAAACTAGGTGAAAGTGCTACTCAAAATTTCAGTAAAGACCTAATGAAGGATAAACTAATACATATAGATATTGATAATAGGGTTTTTAATAGATCTTATAATTCAGATGTAAGTGCAGTAGCGGACCTAAATGTTGCTATTGACTATATTGCTGATAAAATATTCTATAAGGATTTAGATAATAATATAGAAGAACCTCTAAATAAACCATATATTAAAGATCATACGGGGTTATCCTTAAGATTATTGTATGAAAAAATTACAGATATTTTACCTGAAAATACTTTTTATGTGAATGATATGGGAAATTCCATGAACTATTGCTTTAAGTACTTAAAAGTTCCTACTAAGGGCGACTTTGAATGTAATATGAATTATGCATGTATGGGCAGTTCAATTGGAGCAATTGGAATTAGCAGAATAGATACTAACAGACCTATAGCAGTATTTATAGGAGATGGAAGTTTTTATATGAATGGCATGGCTGAGTTGCTAACAGCTAAAAAATATAGTATGAAAATTATATACTTCGTTATTAATAATTCTTCGTTAAGTTTTGTTGATAAAGGGCACTTAGCTTTATTCGGAAGAACCATTAATGAATTTTCAGATGAAAAAATAGATATATCAGCCCTTGCAGCATGTATGAACATTAAATCTATGAGAATAGAAGAAAATGAGAAAATAGAAATACTAAAAGACTTTGTTGCAAACATCTCTGGACCAATGGTGGTAGACATAGTAACTGATTCTACTGAACCTATTCCTACCAACAGATTTAAGGATTTGGCTGAAAAATAAATTATTAATTAGATATTTATGAATGATTGCTGTACCTTAATTAAAGGCACAGCAACTATTTTCTATACCTAAGTTTTATTCAGGCCTGCTGATAAATTGCTGTGTGAACATAGTACCATAAGGGCCACCTTGTTTAATTCCTATACCTATATGAGTAAACTCGGAGCTTAATATATTTTTTCTATGTTCTGGAGAATTCATTAATGCATTTTGTGCACTTTGAACATTTTGGTTACCAGCAATATTCTCTCCTACAGTAACATAATTTACTCCAAAGGACTTTATCATATCAGAAGGACTTCCGTATTTAGGAGAATAGTGGCTAAAGTAATTATTATCTATCATATCTTGAGATTTTACTCTAGCAACGTTACATAATTGTGTATCTACTTTTAAAGCAGGAAGATTATTTTGAGCTCGAACACTATTTACCAGATTTAGCATCTTCTGTTCCGAATTACTTAATGTACCAGAATTTGTTTGTGCTGCTGGAGTTTTAGGTACTGTAGAGGGCTGAGTTGATGTTCCTGGTTGAATGGATGCTCCTGTGCTTCCACTTGGAAGAGTTGGAGTGGTCTTATTGTCAGATACAATTGGAGTACATTGTCCTTGAGGAACAAAGCCAATTGTATTGTTAGGTAGCTTTACTGCAAACCAATCTTGAACTTGACTTACTACATCAAAAGTATTATTTTTACTAGCAGACTGAATTACAGGAGCATTAGGAGAACAACCAGTTGTTATGTTAGCTGAATCAGAAGTAATTTTTACTTTATTAATATCTCCAACTTTAGCATATGAAGATATTACACCAGGAGCAGGCTGTCTTACCTGTTTTTTTTGTTGTTGAGTAGTGCATGAAACTGGAAAAATTGATAATAAAGATAGAGTTAAAATAATAAGTTTTTTCTTCATATAATTCACTCCTAGATTTAAATTTAATTGATAAATGTACTCTATTAGTATTAATGAATCTAGGAAATTTTATTAGAAAAGCTTCTGCTAATGTAGGATTTATGTGGTATATGGAGTGGAAATTTCCTAAAAATAAATTTAATAGGTTTTCTTAATTAAAAAAAGAACACCCAATATTGTTAGGCATATTATACCATAGGAGAGTGATTCACTATGGGTTATAATAAAATAAAGCCTAAATATAGAAAGCTTATAGCTGGTGTAGATAAAAAAGTTCCTATTGAAAAAGGAAAAGATGTAATTGCTATAAATTTTGATAACGCAGCCACTACTCCTCCTTTTAATTCTGTTTTAGAGAAGATAGAGTGGTTTTCAAAGTATTATTCTTCAATTCATAGAGGAACTGGATTTAAATCTATATTTTCATCAGAGTTGTATGAAAGTTCCAAAAAAATCGTATGTGATTTTGTTCATTGTAATAAAGATAGAAATACAGTTATATATGTAAAAAACACCACTGAAGGTATAAATAAACTAGCCTATACTATCTACAACATTGATAAAAATTCTATAATTCTGTCCACAAGAATGGAGCATCATTCTAATGACTTACCTTGGAGAACCAAGTTTAACACTGATTACGTAGAAGTTGATGAATTAGGAAAGCTTAGAATAGATGATTTAGAATATAAACTAAGAAAATACAACGGCAGAGTAAAACTTGTATGTGTTACAGGCGCTTCTAATGTTACAGGATATAAAAATCCAATATATGATATAGCTAGGTTATCACATAGTTTTGGAGCCAAGATATTAGTAGATGGAGCACAACTTGTACCTCATTCGCCTATATATATGGAGGCTGAACGTGAAGAAGAAAATATTGATTATCTGGTATTTTCCGCACATAAAATGTATGCACCTTTTGGAATAGGCGTACTTATAGGCCCTAATGAAACATTTTTGAACGCTCAACCAGATAGTCAGGGCGGTGGTACAGTAAAGCTTGTAACTGACAACCTTGTAATATGGGCAGAACCTCCTGATAAAAATGAAAGTGGTTCTCCTAATATTATGGGAGTTATAGCACTAGTTTCTGCAATAAACACACTTAACAATATTGGTATGGAAAAAATAGAGAAATATGAGATGAGTTTGTATGACTATGCCTTAAATAAATTGAAGGAAATTCCCTTTATTAAAATATATTGCGATGTAGACTGCAAGTGTAATAAGGTTGCTATTCTTCCATTTAATATAAAAGGACTTCCACATGAGCTTACAGCTAAGCTACTATCAACTACCGCTGGCATTGCCGTAAGAAGTGGATGTTTTTGTGCTCAACCATATATACACAGGTTACTACAGGTACCTTATGAAGTAATAGAGTACTATAAAGTAAACCCAGATGATGATAAACGTCCTGGAATGGTTAGACTTAGTTTTGGACTTTATAATACTTATAAAGAAATAGATATTTTAGTTAAAACATTGAAAAAAATTGTTAAAAGTAATTTATAAAATCCACAGTAGGCTGGCTATACTTTTTATGATATAACTAGAGTTATTGGCTTTAGGGGGAGCTTGGCTTATGGACACTGGGCAAATTAATTGTCATCACCAGCAAGTATGGCTGTTAAAGGTAATTTAGCCATCTAACCTCCCTCTGAAGTTTAGAAATCATTAGTTTTCATTTATAGAGTACCATGTAAAAATTGGACTATGATAATAAATAGTATTATGCACATAATAAAAAGGTAATAACCATGTTAAAGGAGAAAACCTTATGTGTAAAAATGCTAAAGTTCTATTAATTGTAAGTACTCTATTTACTTTTGCTATGGGTCTATCAGGTATTTTTGTAAATGTGTTCTTTTGGAAAGAAACCAGCAGCTTTATTGTTATAACAGTTTATAATTTAATCAATTATGTAACTACTCCAATAATTTTTGTTTTGGCAGGAGTACTTTCAAAAAAGAAGAATGGCATATGGTCATTAAGGATAGGTCTGCTAGGATACGCATTGTTTTATATACTAATACTAATGGTAGGTAATAAAGGGATATCTTATATATATCTTCTTGGTGCTGTACATGGATTGGCAGCAGGCTTTTATTGGTTAGCATTTAACACTCTTAGCTTTGATTTTACTCATGTTAACAATAGAGATTCATTTAACGGGTTTAATGGAAGCTTATGTGGAATTGCCTCAGCTGTTGCGCCTATAAGTTCAGCTTATATGATTACTAGATTTACTGGAATCACTGGATATAGAATAGTTTTTACTATAACCTTTGCTGTATTTATAGTATTAGTTTTCATAAGTGCCATTTTAAAGTGCGAGAATTATTCTAGTAAACTTAACTTTAAAAAGGCCTTCTCAGGTAACTGTGAAGAATGGAGAACTATTAGGAAAGCTACAATTTTTTGGTCCTTTAGGGATGTTATAATTGTTTTTTTAATAAATATATTAGTTATAGAGACTACAGGAAGTGAACTATCTCTAGGAAAACTTAGTCTTATTGCTTCAGTAACATCATCGGCATCCTATGTACTGGTACAAAAAATAATTAAACCCTGTTATAGGAAAACTTCAATTGCCATTGGAACTATAGGATTATTTGTGGCTGTTTTAGCATTAGTAATAAACATAACATATGGCACACTGCTTATATACACTGTAATGGATGCATTTTTTCTGCCATTTTTTATGATACAGTTATCTTCTTCTACCTTTAATGTAATAAACAGAGCACATGAAGAGGATATGAGAATAGAATATATGATTAATAAAGATATAGTTCTTAACAGTGGAAGATCTATAAGTGCTATTTTGTTAATAATGTTGCTGTCAACCTTTAAGCACATTTCAATACTAAAGGTTTACTTAATATTTATAGGATTAGCACCAGTAGTATCTGGATATTTTCTAGGAAAACTAAAAAAAGTTTTAGATGGATCACCTATACCAGAGGTTAAGATTAAAAACTAACATATATATAGATGCTCATGCCCCAAATTTAACTTATACTCCGGAATATGCTGCCAAACTTCGGCACGTTAAAAACTTTTTATCAGTCTAAAGTTCGTGTTTTTGAAAATCTAAGAAGCTTCGATAAACTCGTACCTCAGACATATCAAAGCTCCTAAGATTTTCTAAAAACACTTCAATAAGGCTGATAAAAAAGTTTTTAAAAGTGCCTTCAGTTTTGGCAGCATATTCCTACGCATAAGTTAAATTTAAGTTGTGGGTATCTATAATAAATTAAGCTTAAATCATATAGGGACCAAATTACGTTCAGATGTCTAACCTAACCACCATCTAGTTCTCATTTGAATGAGTCTAGAAGCTTAGTATATAATTTTACTCTCAGTTATATACTAAGCCTATTTTATTTAGCTCATTACTATAACTGATAAGTTAATGAAACAATATAAAAATTAAATATAAGCTTCTGACATTTTTATTTAATTTACAGTTTTTAAAAATTCCTGTAAAATAAGCATTAGTAATATACTAATATAAGGGGGCTACAATATGAAACATAATATTCGAGACTATCTTAAGAATAAAATATTGGTACTTGATGGAGCCATGGGCACAGCTATACAAAATCATGGGTTAACGGAAGCTGATTTTAGGGGTGCTTGTCAGTGCGTTCAAAATCAAAAGGGCAACAATGATTTATTAAGCCTTAATCGTCCTGACGTTATAAAATCTATTCATGAAGACTATTTGCAGGCTGGTGCCGATATTATAGAAACTAATACCTTTAACTCCAATAGAATTTCTCAAGCAGATTACGGAATGGAAGAGAAGTCTTATGATCTAAATTACTATGGAGCTAGGCTTGCTAGAGAAGCTGCTGACATTTATACAGAAAAAAATCCACATAAGCCGCGCTTTGTAGCTGGATCCATTGGTCCCACAAATAGAACTGCGTCTTTATCGCCTGATGTAGAAAGACCAGAGTATAGAAATATATCCTTTGATGAATTAGTTTCAGCCTATAAAGAGCAAATAGAAGGTCTGGTAGATGGTGGAGTAGATGTTTTACTAATAGAAACTATATTCGATACTCTAAATGCTAGAGCAGCAATTTATGCAGCGGATACTGTTCTTGAAGAAAAACAGTTAGATATTCCTATTATGATTAGTGGAACAATTACAGATAAGAGTGGAAGAACTTTATCTGGACAGACTATGGAGGCTTTTGCAGCTTCTGTTAAAAATCAAAGGGTAATCAGTATAGGTCTTAACTGTGCCTTTGGCGCTAAAGATTTAATTCCATTTATAAAGGAATTGTCTCATAGTCAGGAATATTATATAAGCTTTTATCCCAATGCGGGTTTACCTAATACATTAGGTCAGTATGATGAACTTCCAGAGGAAACAGCAGCTTTCATAGAGGAATTGGCTAAGGAAGGTCATTTAAACATAGTGGGAGGATGTTGTGGTACAACAACACATCATATTAAGGCAATTGCAAAAGTGGTTGAAAACTATAAACCTAGAGTTATTCCGAAAATTGAGAAAGAAACTGTTTACTGTGGATTAGAGATCGCTAAAGTAAATAGGGAAAATAACTTTGTAAATATAGGTGAAAGGACAAATGTAGCTGGTTCAGCAAAATTTGCAAGGCTTATAAGAGAGAAAAAATATGAAGAAGCTCTTTCAATAGCAAAGGAACAAGTGGAGAATGGAGCTCAAATTATTGATGTAAACTTTGATGATGCGCTTTTAGATGCACCAAAGGAAATGGATATTTTCTTAAAGCTTCTTGCCAGTGAACCAGAAATATCTAAAGTTCCAGTGATGATAGACTCTTCAAAATGGGAAGTATTAGAAGTTGGTTTAAAAGCAATTCAAGGTAAACCAGTTGTAAACTCTATTAGTTTAAAGGGTGGAGAAGAAGAGTTTATAAGACAGGCAACTATTATTAAAAAGTTTGGCGCAGGTGTTGTGGTTATGGCCTTTGATGAAAAGGGGCAGGCTGATACCTATGAAAGAAAGATAGAAATATGTAAAAGAGCCTATGATATTTTAGTGGATATAGTAAAGTTCCCACCAGAAAATATAATTTTTGATCCTAATATACTGGCTATTGCCACAGGTATTGAAGAACATAATAACTATGGTGTAGATTACATAAATGCAGTTAAATGGATTAAAGAAAATCTACCTTATGCAAAAGTAAGTGGTGGTGTTTCAAATCTATCCTTTTCCTTTAGAGGTAATAATGCCATAAGAGAGGCAATGCATTCTGTTTTCTTATATCACGCAATTAATGTTGGTATGGATATGGGAATTGTGAATCCAGGTATGATTCAAATATACGACGAAATAGATAAGGAATTATTACAAAAAGTAGAAGATGTAGTTTTAAACAATTATCCAGAAGCAGCAGAAAAATTGTTAGAATTTGCGGAAAGCTATAAAGCAGCAGAAGGTAACTCAAATGAAAATAAGCTTAAATGGAGAGAAACAGATGCTAAGGAAAGATTAAAATATGCATTAGTAAAAGGTATCACAGAATATATTGATGAAGATGTTGAAGAAGCTAGAAAATTCTACGATAAATCACTACAGATTATAGAAGGACCTTTAATGGACGGCATGAAAGTGGTAGGAGAGTTGTTTGGTGAAGGGAAAATGTTCCTGCCACAAGTTGTTAAAAGTGCAAGAGTAATGAAAAAGGCTGTGGGATGTCTGCTTCCATATATTGAAGCGGAGAAAAATGATGATGAAAATTCTAGTGCAGGAAAAGTAATATTTGCAACAGTAAAAGGGGATGTTCATGACATTGGAAAGAATATTGTGAGTATAGTACTAGCCTGTAATAACTTCCAGGTTATTGATCTTGGCGTAATGGTACCTTGCGAAACTATACTTGAAACTGCAATAAAGGAAAAGGCAGATATTATAGCTCTAAGCGGTCTTATTACTCCTTCATTGGATGAAATGTGTCATGTGGCTGAAGAAATGGAACGCCAAGGTTTTACTATTCCTTTAATGGTAGGCGGTGCTACTACATCTAAGACTCATACAACTTTAAAAATAGCACCTAAGTATTCTAAAGGAGTAATTCACACAACGGATGCATCTAAGGCTGTACAGGCTGCTAAAAGGTTAATGGATAAGGAAGATAACAATGAATACTTAAAGGAAATTGCTGAAGAATATGCACAAATTAGAGAAACCTATTCAAAGTATGAAAGAAAGCTTATTTCTATAGAAGCTGCTAAAGAAAATAAGTTTATAATAGATTGGGAGAAAACACATATAAAGACTCCTAATTTCCAAGGTGTTAAAGTTATAAAAAGTTATCCAATATCAGAACTTAGAAAGTATATAGATTGGACATTCTTTTTTGTAGCTTGGGATATGGGAGTTACCTATCCTGAGATTATGAGTAATGATAAATACAAGGATGAAGCTAAAAAGCTATTAGATGATGCTAATGCAATGCTAGATATACTAGATAAAGAGAGAATCTTAACTGCTAATGGTGTATTTGGATTATTTCCTGCAAATTCTATTGGTGAAGATATTGTAGTTTTTGCTGATGAAGAAAGAAAAGAAGTGTTAACTACCTTTAATATGTTAAGGCAACAGGAGATTAAAAAAGAAGGAGTCTATCGCAGTCTTTCAGACTTTGTAGCTCCAAAGGAAAGTGGAATAAAAGATTATATTGGTGGATTTATTGTCACTGCTGGTTTAGGTGCTCAGGAATTTGCTGATAAATTAAAAGAAAGCGGAGACGAATATAGTGCAATTATGGTTAAAGTTTTAGCCGATAGATTAGCTGAAGCTTTTGCAGAGTTGATGCATCTAGAAGTGAGAAGGAACTACTGGGGATATTCTGAGGGTGAAAATCTAACACTTACTGAACTTCTAAAAGGAAGTTATAGGGGAATAAGACCAGCCTTTGGTTATCCTTCTTTAAGAGACCATGCTGAAAAAGTAAAACTATTTGACCTCTTAAAAGGAGAGGAAAATGTAGGAGTCACTTTAACAGAAGGTGGGTATATGATGAATCCTGCGGCTTCAGTATCAGGCTTATATTTTGGTAATGAAGAAGCTAAATACTTTGATATTAACAAAATAGGTAAGGATCAAATAGAGGATTATGTAAATAGAAATGGTAAGCCTATAGCTGAAGTTGAAAGATTACTGGATACTATATTAATTTATAAATAGGACTAAATATAAAGGATCTATTAACAATCTTTCGTAATTAAGTAAAAACACTATCAGTTTATTGAATTTTAATAAATTTTGATAGTGTTTTTATTATATTGAGAAGTATTTGCATTTATTGAAAATATTATATATACTTTTATTATAGAATAGGTAAAAGAGGAGATTGTTATGACAGAAAATAGGAATAATAAGCAGAAGAAAAATAAGTATATAAACAATCTATTTAATTCTATAGAAAATTACATTTCTAAGGGAAAAGAAGAAGAGTTAAGAGATAAAATTTCTTCAATTATAAGAGAAAAAATATTTTCAAAGGATATTGAAGAGTGTTTAAATTTTAGGGATTTCTCTGACGTTGGATTTTTGGATAACTCTGTAGAAAATGTAGCTTTTTTATTTTCAACTATGTTTCCTGTATTCATAGAAGAAAGAGGTGTTACATTCAGATTATATAAGCATAAAATTGAAATTACTTTGTCAGATAAAATGAAGGATAGATTTATATATATTTTTTCTGAAGGAAGTTTAATTTCAGGAGAATTTAAATGTTATAGACTTTATAATGATGAATACGTTTATATAGTCAAAAGAATCATTGAGATTATACCAAAGTTAAAAGATGCTATAAAAGAAGCAATAAATAATTTTGATGGAAGCAGCAAGGATATTCATGTAAAGAAAGAAAATTCTAAGATACATCTAGATAAAGCAAAGCATAGCGCTAAATTATTACTAGATATGTTATAAGGAATCTGAAAAAATTACCGATTAAATTTGCTAGTTATTTTTTTCAGATGACTAAAACCAGATATTGAAGAAAGGAGAAACTAAAGATGTTATATTTTGCATATGGAAGTAATCTTAATAGGCTTCAAATGAAAAAACGGTGTCCAGATTCAGTTCCACTAGCAAGAGTTAGGCTTAAAGGATATAAATTGGTTTTTAATAAATATGCTGATATTATTGAAAGTAAAGAAGATATAGTTTACGGTGCGGTTTACAAAGTATCCAATAGAGACATTAAAAACCTTGATATTTACGAGGAATATCCAAGACTTTATAAAAAGATAGATATTATAGTTGAAGATGATGAAGGCAAGAGTTACAATGCTTTTGTTTATATTATGAATGAAAAAGGCAAAGTTAAGCCGGCTGAAAGCTATTATAATATCATAGTGCAGGGGTATAAGCATTGGAATCTGTCTTTAGAATCTTTGGAAAATGCTTTTTGAAAGATGTTTACAAACCCACCAGAAGTATTTATTACTAAAGGGTTTTAGGCGGGAAACTTAACTTATACGACCGAATATGTTGCCAAACTTCAGCACGTTAAAAACTTTTAATCAGTCTAAAGTTCGTGTTTAAGCAGAGAGCCAAAATCTGTGATTTTGTGCGAATCGCTTACTACTCTGACGAAAGGAAGAGTAGTTTCATATCTTAATATATAACGTATACTTAGAATATTAATATCTTCTGTTAAGTTGGTAAATTAGCTAAGTTTAGTTTTACAGTAAACTATCTATAGATAGTAAACTCTAAAGATTAATTTATCATAATGTCAATTTGCCACTTTTGCATCTAACGTATATTTACAATATCAATATTTATCATTAAGTTGGCAAATTAGATAAGTTTAGTTTTACAGTTAACTATCTATATAGATATGCAACCTCGAACATTAATTTAGAGCCAGGTGTTTATTTACCAATCTTTTCTGTATTGTTAACTGTTTTTAATGACTGTAAAGCTTGTAAGTACAGAAAAAACAGTTAAATAATACTACTAAATATTAGTAAATAAACACCTTATTATAAATTAAGTATCGAAGTTGGATATCTATATATTAAAAAATATGGATTAAGAAATAGGAAGTAGTAAAAAGCATAAAAAACTTTATTAATGTTTTATATATTTTTTTATGTTTTCAACGTGTTCCTGATATGTTTTAGCAAATACATGTTCGCTTGTTTGTTCGTTAAGAACATAGTACAAATAATCAGTTTTTTCTGGATGTATTGCAGCGGTTATAGATGCAATTCCAGGGTTACATATAGATGAAGGTGGTAATCCCTTATTTATATAGGTGTTATATGGAGATTGAACCATCAGGTCTTTATTATATAATTTATCCTTATGACCTATAACATAAATTATTGTTGCATCTATTTGTAATGGCATATCTTTATTTAAACGATTATATATTACACTGGCAATTTTAGGTCTGTCTACGTCCTTTCGTGCTTCCTTTTCAATTAGTGATGCAACTATTACTAGATTTCTTATATCATAGTTGGACTGTATAATATAATTCTTATACTGGGAAATTTCTTTATCGAATTGATCTAGCATTGCATGTATTATTTCATCTGATGTTTCGTTTTTATAAAAAAAGTATGTATTAGGAAATAAAAAACCGTCTAGCATATGAGTATCTTGAGGAATATCTTTTAAAAACCAATAGCTAGTATCTTTCCAATTTGCTACTTTATTTAAGAAGTCATTTTTAGTTACTAAACCATTTTTTTCCAAGAGTTGTCCTATTTGTTCAGTATTGTATCCTTCTGGTATGGTAATTTTAATCATGTTAGCATCTTTTCCATATCGGGCCAAAATATTGGCTAGTCTAGATAAAGGTATTTGCTTAGGTATTATAAAAGTACCGAATTTTATTATTTTATCTTTGTGTAATACCTTTTGTTCAAATATAAAATAATACTTACTTCTAATAATAGATTTTTCATGTAAAATATTAGCTATTTCTCGAGTAGATGAATTTTCAGGTATTTTAATTTCTACATCATACGTATTTTTTGTTGTAGACAATAATTTATAACCATAATATACTCCACTTAACATTATTATGGTTATTACTAGTATTAAAGTATGTCTGATTTTCATTGTTAATCTCTCCATTTAAAAAATATTTGAATATCGTGTTGTATTTTTAAATATTTAATCGAATTTTTATATAAATTTGTCTATTTAATTTTAGCACATAATAATAAATTATTTCGAAACATTTTGTAATAAATTTTTAAAATATTATATAAATCTATCTATATAGGATTATATAAGAATTAAATTTTTCGTTTTTTACTATTGATAAATAATTAATTTTATGTAAAACTAGAAGTATATTCTAAACTATAGGATTACTCTTTTAGTTTAGATTCAATGCGAAAAGACCTAATTGCAAGGAGCTTTCTAAGCAAAAGGGGGACTTTATCATAGGGGTTATGGTATATGAAGTTTGGGTTAACACCACCAAATTTTAGTTGCCTTATACAGTTGTAGGTATTTTTTACCTATAAATGATAAGCCGTTCCTTTCTAACGCAATTAGAAAGGAATTTTTGTTTTTGTAAGGCTTTAAACAATAAGAGAAACAAAAAAGAGGTGAATTAATGGAGAAACGAATAGGTGTGGTTGGAATTATTATAGAAAATCGTGAAAAAGCAAAAGAAGTAAATGAAATTTTACACAAATATGGGGAAATCATTGTAGGGCGAATGGGCATTCCTTATAAAGAAAGAGATATTTCTGTGATCTCCCTAATAGTAGATGGCACTACAGATGAAATTAGTGCAATGACAGGAAAGTTGGGTAAGATACCTGATGTTCAGGTAAAAGGTGCACTTACAGCTAAAAAATAAGCATACTTATGTGAAACAGGTATAAAGTATAGTTAAAAAAATTAACTGTATATAGGTACGGAACTTTTGAATTTAATTTATTCCACATAGGATATTACTAGATTAAGCCACTGATAAATAGTTTAAGAAAGTCTAAGCCTCAAATTAAGCAGAGAGCCAGAATCTGTGATTTTGTGCGAATCGCTTACTCCTCTGACCAAAGGAAGAGGAGTTTCATAATATAAAAGAACTTTGATAAACTCGCTTAGGCTCAAACAGTATCAAAGTGCTAAGCTTTTCTAGTAATTTAAGACTAAGACTTTCTAATAAACTATTTAAAGGTGGCTAAATCTAGTAATATCCTATGCTGCATAAATTAAATTTAAAAGTTCTACATCTATAAATTAAGAGATAACAACTTGATTTAATAATTATTATATATAAGGAGATGTTTTACATGAATGAAATGGAAAGACAAAAAGCAGACTTTATTAACGAAGGTGAAATTCAATATTTCCTTGAAATAGGAAAAGAAAAAGCAAAGGATGTAAGTTACGTAAAAGGAATTATAGAGAGGGCTGGTGACGCAAAAGGTCTTAATATAGAAGAAGTAGCCACCTTACTTAATGTAGAGGATGACACTTTATTAGAAGAAATGTACAAAATTTCCAGGGAAATTAAACAAAAAATTTATGGAAATAGAATTGTTATGTTTGCACCTTTATATATAAGTGACCACTGTGTAAACGACTGTGTATATTGTGGATATAAATGTTCCAACAAAGAAAATATAGATAGAAAAAAATTAGATACAGAAGAGATAATCCGTGAAATAGAAATACTTGAGGATTTAGGACACAAAAGAGTTGTACTAGAGGCAGGAGAGGACCCTGAAAATTGCCCTATAGATTACGTAGTAGATTGCATGAAAACTATTTATAGTGTAAAAAAGGACAACGGTTCAATTAGAAGAATTAATGTAAATATTGCTTCTACTACAGTAGAAAACTATACCAAATTAAAAGAAGCAGGTATCGGAACCTATATCTTATTCCAAGAAACCTATCATAGGGAAACCTATAAAAAAATGCATCCAAAAGGACCTAAACATGACTATGATTATCATACTACTGCCATGGATCGTGCTATGAAAGGCGGTATAGATGATGTAGGTATTGGAGTTCTATATGGACTTTATGATTATAAATTTGAAACTGTAGCTATGTTCCTGCATGCAAAACATCTGGATGATACCTTTGGTGTAGGACCTCATACTATTTCTGTTCCAAGATTACGACCAGCTGTTGGAGTAGATCGAAACAGTTTTCCTCATTTAGTAAATGATCATGATTTTAAAAAATTAGTTGCTATTATAAGACTAGCTGTACCTTATACTGGGATGATTGTTTCTACGAGGGAGGAACCTAAATTTAGAGAAGAAATTATAGCAGTAGGAATTTCTCAGATAAGCGCAGGTTCCAGTGTAGATGTAGGAGGTTATGAAGAGGAATTTGGACAGCGTGCTAAAAAGAAGTCTGCACAATTTCAAGTTAGTGACACACGAACTCCAATTGAAGTATTGAAGAAGCTTTGTAAGGATGGATATATTCCAAGTTATTGTACTGCGTGTTACCGACAAGGAAGAACTGGGGAAAGATTCATGAGTCTTGCAAAAACAGGGAACATTCACAATGTTTGCCTGCCGAATGCAATTATGACATTCCAGGAATTCTTATTAGATTATGCAGATGATGAACTAAAAGAAATAGGACAAAAGACTATAGAAGAAAACTTTAAACATATAGAATCTGAAAAAATAAAAGAAGAAACTACTAAGAGGCTAGAGAGAATTAAAAGTGGAGAAAGAGATTTATATTTCTAATACTTTTAATTATATAGTAACAATCTCTACTTAAATATAAATATTATATTCTAATAAAAAAGCATTACCAGGATTAAATATTTTAATATAAACAGAATTCTAAGCTTCAGATGGAGTTTTACTTTATCTGAAGCTTAGAATTCGTTATCCAGGGATATAACCCTCTTTACTCTCACTTTGAAGAATATAGGAGTACTCTTCAACACAATAAAACTTATTATAGATTAATATAATTTGGATTAAAATCTATACATAATATGTAGCCTTTATTATTACTACCTTTAAATTTTTCTGAAATGGTAATACACAAGTTTCCACTAGCTGAAGATACATATGTATCAGTTACATATTTATTAAGTCCCATGTTTTTTAAGAAGTAGTAGTATTTCTTTAAAGAATGATCAGTTCCTTTTTTTGCAGGCTTAAATATTAAGGCTTTTTGAGAAAGCATATTCTTAAAACGTGTAACAGTATCACTTACTTGTATTCCAGATTCATCCAAAACGTATACACATTCAAAAACATCATTTTTATTAATAGTTTCAGTTAACTTTTCGCTAAACTTATTTTCATCAGTGAATGAAAGTTCATGTATAACATCATTTAGCAATTTTTCATATTGTTTATGTTTTGATTGTTCAAACTCTATTTGTTCTGTCTTATATTTCTTATATTGAGAAGCTATATAGTTAACTTTTTCTTCAACAGAACTTAAAAAATTCACATCAATGTTTTTATACTGTCCAAAATAATTTCCCTGAAGCATATCGGCACCTAACTCCATTGAGGCTATTGCTTGTTCTTCTATATTTATGCCATCAGCAACTATCAGTGCACTAATCTTTTTTGATAGACTTACTAATGATTTGAATATCTCCTGTTTATAGAAATCCATTTCTATATCTTTTGTAATAGCTTCACTTATTTTTATAATATCTGGTTCAACATGAGATATTTTATCTAAATTTGCAAAGCCTGATCCAATAGTTAATGCAACTAGAAAGCCTCTGCTTCTATATGAATTAATAAATTGCTTTAACACTTCTACATCATCTATATTATTTTCATATATCTCAAGAACTACGTTCTGTGGATTAATATTAAATTTGTTGACAAGGTCTAAAATAGTTCCAGAACCAACGAATTTTGCGATAACAGCCATATTTATACTAATAAACAGAAGTTTTTCGTCATCAGTACAGATTTTATTAAATTCCTCAACAATTTTTTTTCTAATTAATCTGTCTAAATCAATTTCGGAATTTTCTTTCTCAGCATAATCAAACAGTTCATTTAAAGAGAAAAAACTACCAGATAAATCAGCACCTGTACTGATTCCATCAAGCCCAATAACTGATTTCTTAAACACAGATACAATAGGCTGAAACTTAACATCAACAACTGAGTTGTCAAGTATCTTTTTCATATCTATTCCACTATTCATAATTTGATCACCTTTCCTTAGAGTGTAAAATTTACAAATATAATAATACTATTCTACCAATAAATTATGACATAGTAAATATAATATACTTCGCAGATCATGTTTAATTATATTTTATGTTTAAAAATCTTATAATTAAAAACAAAATTACATACTAAAATATTTAGTATTCATCTTATAGAGACGTTTACTAGAAAATTAAGTATTTTCTAATTTATAGAAAATAATAATATTTAGAACACCTCTTTTAATATAGAGATGTTCTAAATATTGGGCAAAAGGAATGTTATTATAGCAACAAAGTTAACTTACCCTTTGGTAATAAATTTTATACTATGATTATATATGATAATTATACCAAGAATGGGGTAATATCTATTATTTTCTTATGATTTTATAGGGTAATAATTTTATAACTATACAAACTATAATTACAAAGCATAGTACAATTTCAATAAGTTTATATTATGAGGAGGGGAATGAATTGGTTATAGAAAGAATTGCACCACACGAAGCATTTGAAATTCATGAACTTTTAGATTTTAAGGTTTCTTGTGCTACAAAAACAGCAGCTGTGTCAGAACTAGTTTCTGATTCTGAGTTAAAAGCTATACTAAAGCAGGATATAAAAACATCAAAAGAACATATCCAGGAGCTTCAAAGTCTTATACAGCGTGCACCTGTTGGAGCAACTATGGGTGTAACAGTAGGAACAACTAATAGATAAGGAAATAAGGAAGGTGACTATTATGGATAGAACTGTTGCTGGAGTAGTGGGCACAACTACACTAACTGATCAAAATATTGCTTCAGATTTTTTAAATGCTGCAAAAGCTGGTATTAGGAACTGTGCCTGGGCAATCTCTGAAGCTGCAACTCCAGAGGTTAGGGATGCCTTACACAAACAATTAGATGATGCTATTGCCACTCATGAAAAGATAACTAGATATATGTTAGATAAAAAATACTATTTAGCTTATAACCCAGAGGAACAAATTAGAGCTGACATAGAAGCTTCAAATAAGGCGTTAGATCTTCAGAGTTAAAATTCTATTATGTTAAACAAGTATAGATAATTATGCCCGAAATTTAACTTATACGACCGAATATGCTGCCAAACTTCAGCACATTAAAAACTTTTAATTAGTCTAAAGTTCGTGTTTTAAGCAGAGAGCCAAAATCTGTGATTTTGTGCGAATCGCTTACTCATCTGACGTAAGGAAGAGGAGTTTCATTAAAATAAGAAGCTTTGATAAACTCGTACCTAAGTCCGGACCAACTTATCAATTACCATTGATAAGTCGCTGGTTGAAAGCCATTCAGGCTTTCAACCATATCAAAGTTTCTAAGATTTTCAAAAACACTTCACTAAGACTAATAAAAAAGTTTTTAAAAGTGCCATCAGTTTTGGCAGCATATTCCTACGTATAAGTTAAATTTAGGTTGTGGTTATCTATTAAGAATTAAACCATTATTAAATTGTAACGTATAAGCTTACAATTGCAAACTTAATATATATAGTTAAAGTGGTATTTAGATAAAAATAAATACCACTTTATTTTTGTAAGAATTTAAAAAATTTCCAAGTTAAACATATAATAAGGCGTATAAAATCAATGATTTAAATTTATATTACTCAGATAAAAACTGCTATTTGGTATCTGAAATAAGTAACTATTTCAATATTTACATTGACTTTTTATAAGATATTTACATCATTTAATATATTCTTCACAAATAAACTAAATCAGGCGTGTCTATATATTTAATATTGCGTATGTATGAAAAATATAAAGAATAACTAAGCTAGTTTTAAATAAGCAGGCATAAGGATTATATGTTACAAAATAAAACATGATAAGATAACGTTTGTCGTTGAGATAGCGGCAAACAACTGAGCGAAAATTCCTAGTCAAAATATGTTGACAAAGATTAAGCTTGTGTGATATTATGTGAAAGCTGTGAACAACATAGTAAGTTACTCAATAATGTAACTACACATTGGTAATAAATTACTAGTTGACGAGCAGAAAGAAACATGATAAGATGTAAATCCGGTCGCAAATCAGCGATATGATCCTTGAAAATTAAACAGAGTGAGATAAGAAAACTTATCTATATAAATAAACCAGCAATTCTTTTGAGCTACTAGATTAGTAGCCAAATAACAAAGAGTTAAGGAAACTCCAAAGCTATGCTTCGGAGTAAGTGACCATCACAAAATCATAGATTTTGGATGTCTACTTAAACTTTCAAATTGAGAGTTTGATCCTGGCTCAGGACGAACGCTGGCGGCGTGCCTAACACATGCAAGTCGAGCGATGAAATCCT